>JAAYNQ010000123.1 GCA_012520725.1 Syntrophomonadaceae bacterium
ATCTAATGAAAGTAGGCGAAGAGGCAGAAAAATATGACTTGATTTCTGATTTGATGATTCCAGTAGTAAAAACCTATCCTTCCGAGATGGGCATACTATCTACCAGTGCCGCCATCCAGTGTCTGGGCGGATATGGTTTCTGCCGCGACTTCCCGGTGGAACAATACTATCGTGATATAAGAATAGACACCCTGCATGAAGGTACTACCGGTGTTCAAGGCCAGGACTTACTGGGCCGCAAGGTTACCATGAAAGGTGGTAAAGCTTATAAGCTGGCCATGGAAGAGGTCAGCAAGACCATCAAGGAAGCTGAAGGTATTGCTGAACTGCAGGCTTATGCTGCCCAGCTTAAAGATGCTCAAAAGGTATTCGCCGATGTCACTGATTATCTATTAGCTATAAAAGAAACCGGTGACAGGGAGAAATTCCAGGCTGATGCCAGTCTTTATTTGGAAATGGCTGGAGTGCTTTTTGTCGCCTGGCAATGGCTCTTACAAGCCATGGTGGCCTTCAAAGCCTTGCCCACAGCCATTGATGTGGACAAGAACTTCTATCAGGGTAAACTAGTGACTTGCCAGTATTTCTTCAAGTATGAGCTGCCCAAACTGGAAAGCTTAGCTAAAACTCTAAAAAGCAGTGATGGATTGACTGTTGCTATAGATGCTGCCCTGTTTGAAGATTAGAACTGTCTTGGGTAATATAGAGCAATAGAAAACTTATATTAACAATATCTGCCATTAATTCATGCCCTGCAAGGTTTAAAGCCTGGCAGGGCATAATTTATATTTCACTTTTTATAAGATTTCATCTTGCAATGTTTATGAATTTGCCAAGTAGATAGAGCTTTTCACCAAATCCTTTTGGTAGTCGCGATAGTTTTTTATACAATTCTTTGGTTCAGCTGCTTAACCCCATTGGGGATAAAGCGGCTTGTTTTATTTACTGCCAATTAGCTATAATTACTTAGAATGGAGGTAGTAAAATTGATAATAACACCAGAACATATAATCAAGAAATATTTTCCGGAACCCATAGAAACAACCCGGGAACTTTATGAGCGCTTGGGCTTCGAGGAGTCAGTTTATCCCTACTCCAAATGGATAGATGATGCAGAGAAGTATTGTCTTTCCCAATACCTTGATGAATCGCAATATACCCTGATCCCTGATAGCGAGGAGAAAAATTTTCGTATCACTCAAAAGGCCTTTCGGGTACTCTTGGAGAGTAGTCCCTCAAAAATAGGAGACGAGATCAGGGCCAGTTTTGCCGAAATCTCGGAGAGGGCTGCCAAAGACCCCGGCTTTTTGAAAAAATTGCAGGATCAGTTGGATCAGGAAATGGGATTAGAAAAAGTGGAGCCCAAGGTTTCCAAAAAGCTAAAAGCCAAATACAACCAATCAGGGCAGGATGCTTTTGAGTTTTCGATCAGGGAAGATAACCGGGTACATTTTGATATCATATCCGGATACAATTTTCAGCCCGGGGATCAGATCAAGGATGCTGGCTTTTGGTTTAAACTGGTGATCGAACAGGATATACCTTACCATATAGTTGATATATCAATTACTCTCAACAACGAAAAGAACTTTACCTATCGTACAATATGGTCCTGCATGGAAGAAAGAGAAAAATATCCTCTTATTCATTTAAGTAGAATCATTAGAATCAACCTGTTTGGAGATAACAGAAAGCTGGTTGATAGTCATGATTATCATTTTAGTACGTCGCAGCTGAACGGTTTAGGAGCCGATCTGCAAAAAGCACTTGATCTATTGCTGGAATTTAAGCCGGTAGAAGGTTTGGATCTTGCTCAATTAGGTGAAAAAATACTGCATAGTTATAAGCTCAATGATCAGGCTTATGCCGAGGCTACCAGTCAATTGGTACCGGTCATGATGGATTATAAGACCCGGGCTACTGCTGAAATGTTGGAAAAAGCCTTTCATGAGGCGGTAGA
>JAAYNQ010000124.1 GCA_012520725.1 Syntrophomonadaceae bacterium
GGCGGAGGAGATGTGACCCTGATTGCAGAAAATGGAGATATTACTGAAACAGATGCCGCAGATTATATGGCTGCTGCTACCGAGGCCAAAATAAAAGCAAGCCAGGCTCGCAGCGCAGCTGACCTGGCTGCCGCCCAGGTAATCATATTACAGAATTACGTGAATAATATCCTGCCAGGATTATTGGGACGCCCTGCTGCCCAGCAGTCTCTGGATACGGCTGAAGCCAATTTGGCGGCTGCCAGGCAGGAACTGGACAATATTAAAGCCCTGATTACGGCGGCACAGGAGGAACTGATCGATATCCAGCTAGAAAAGCAATTAGCCGACAATGACCTGGCCGCTGCCGAAGCCGATTTGGCTCAAGCGATAGCTGATCGTGAGGGTCTCACTGATCCGGATGAAATAGCTGAGCAGGATCGCTTGATTGCTGAACTGCAAGAGGCAGTAGAAGCAGCACGGCTGGCCGCCGACAGCAAACAGAAGGAACTGGATGATAAGAACGCAGAAATCGCGGCCCTTAAGAGCCAGGAATCAGAAATGGAAACTGTGACCATTCCCGAGCTGACACGGATTAGAAATGAAGCGAAGAGTACTCTGGACGGCATTGATGCCCAGCTGGCCCAGGCCCAGACTGATCTGGTGGATAGCAAAGCAGCTGAACGCGACAGTCTGAAAGCCACAGCCCAGGCTTTGGAAGCCATAGCGGCTGCCAAGCTGGAGGAGGCCAGGAGGTCGGCTACCACTATTACTACCGAGGGGAATTTAAACCTGCAGGTGCTTAGTGGCGGTGCCATTGGCAGAGAGGACAATAGTCTGGGGATTACAGCGGCCGGAACAGTGGCCATCACCACAGGAACCGGAACCTGCATCTATGGACTCTATTTGGAAAGTGGTGGCGACCTGTACCTGGCCCCGGTAACTGTTGACGGAGAAGTGCTCATTGACTCCATAGGCAACATCAAGGGTATGACTGGCCACCAGGGCACTGTTATCACAGCGACCAATGTTGCACTCAGCAGTCTGGGTGGAGACATCGGAGCAGCCTCCCTGCCGCTCCTGGTAAATGTAGACCGCCTGACGGCTGTTGGTGAAGAAGTATATATAAAGAATCTGAAGGATCTGACCATTGATACGGTTGCAGGCAGTACGGTAAGTATCGAAGTATCAGGGAATATAGCCGCGGGAAGTGCGGCCGGCGAAGGTAACGGCAACAATATTATGGCTGAGCAACTGAACCTGCAAGCAAGCGGCAGTATTGGTTCAGAGGGTAATCCCCTGGATATTGATACAGATCAAATTACTGTTGAATCCAAAGACCTCTATCTGGAGAACAATTCTGGAAAATTGCAAATCAATAGTATCAACGTACCGGGCAGGACAGATATTCAGGCTGCAGGCAGTGTTGTAGATGGAGGAGCAGGAAATATTCGGAGCAGCAATCTCAAGATAAGTGCCTTTGGTGATGTAGGCCAGTCAGAGGATAGTTTTGATGTAACTATACCTGATACTCTTACTATCACCACAAGCTATGGCTCCATCAACCTCAAGAATTGGTATAAACCATATTATGGTGGCGGCGGTGGCAGAGCAGTAGCTGAAGTAATCATCACCGATCCCAAAACCGGTGTGACTGTTTCCGGCCAGGGCCTTGATGAGCAGACTGAAGTGCTGGTTACTATAAACGCTCCCGATGGCCAGGATAGCGATCAGTTAAGCAAGTTTATAAGTCAATTGGCCAATCAAGGCATGGTAATGCTCAACTATAGTATCACCCTGAATAGAAGCTTCGAGGGTAGCGTTACCGTTAATATACCGGTAGGTATGGAATTTGAAGGAAAAACATTGACCATCATATCTTACCAGGATGGTAAAATGTATGTATTTGATGCAACGGTCAGAGAAGGTATGCTCAGCTTTGAAACGGATAATCTGTCTTCCTATGTAGTGCTCGACCAGCAATACACTATAATACCTTACCATGGGGAGTATACCCAGGTAGGCGGCAAAGAAGTTCCGATGGGGGAAGAACAGTTCCAGGATGTTAAAGCGGATCACTGGTATTTTACCGCAGTTGCTTATATGCACGCCTTGAAGATCATGAAAGGAGTGGCTGAAGGCTGGTTCGAACCGCATGGAACTGCTACCAGGAGTATGTTAGCGACAATTCTTTACCGTTTGGAAGGAAGTCCGAAAGTCTCCGGTAACAGCAACTTTACTGATGTGGAAACGGGATCCTGGTATGCCGATGCAGTGCTCTGGGCAGATTCCCGGGGTATAATACAAGGCTATGGCAATACGCTTTTTGGAAGCAATGATCCTATTACTCGTGAACAATTGGTAGTATTCTTGTACCGCTATTCCATGATCAAAGGCAGAGATATCAGTGCCTCCAGCGATTTGAGCGGGTTTACGGATTCCGACCAGATTTCCGATTACGCAATGGAAGCGATGAAATGGGCTGTAGCTCTTGGACTGATACAGGGTAAGGGCGAAAATAATCTGGATCCGCTAGCCTTTGCCAGCAGAGCAGAGATTGCCGTCATTATGCAACGTTATATAGATATATATGCCAAAGTTCTGCTGGTGGATGATGATTTGTTGGAGGTTAGCCGGACCTGAAGAAAGCAGGTGGAGTCCCTGCAGAAGCATAGTGCGCTATGATACCAAGTTGGAGATAAATACTGGAAGAGGCTGTCCCCCAAGGATGGCCTCTTTTTTCAGTGTATGGGTTCAGTCTAATGTGTGAAAGTCCTTAGTGGGGGGCTTTGATAGCCAAAGGCAGTGCAGCCAAGGGCGGCTCCAGCTTTTTTAATATAGGCAAAAAAATTTTCCTCATAAAAAAGCCGGGTCTTATATAAATAGATTAACTGGCCAAGTAGCTTGGAGTTGATAAGCCTGGAAAAATAAGCTCCGAAGATCCAATAGATTAGGTTAAAATAAGGAGGAGAAAATGAATGGGAAAGAAGGTATTAGACTAAATATGGAACGTTTTCCAGCATTGTTTGCTCCTATCAAGATAGGCAGTCTAGAGTTAAAGAACCGAATAGTTATGGCACCCATGCTGGTAAGCTATGCCCATCAGGATGGCACAGTTAGTAAAGGGGTAATCGACTATTATGAGGCCCGGGCGCAAGGGGGGGTAGGATTAATCGTTGTGGAAGCAGCCTGTGTAGATAGCCCGGCCGGCTTGGAGGGAAGAGGGCAGCTGATAATAGATAGTCCAAGCTGTATAGAGGGGCTGGCTTCTTTGGCCCAGGCTATTCATAAGCACGGAGCTGGAGCTTTTATTCAATTGTTTCATGCCGGCAGGCAGACTCACAGTCGTATAACCGGGGTGCAACCGGTAGCCCCATCTGCTATTGCCTGCCCTATGATTAATGAAGAGCCCCGGCAATTGGATAGGCAGGAAATCAAGATTATAGAAGAAAAGTTTATTAAAGCTGCTCAATATGCGTGGTCAGCGGGATTTGACGGGGTAGAGATACATGCCGCTCATGGTTATTTGATTAACCAATTTCTTTCCCCCCATAGCAATCAGCGTCATGATGAATATGGAGGAAGCCTGGAGAACAGGATGCGCATCTTGATGAATATTGTAAAGGGTATCCGACAGCGAGTCCCCGAGTTGGCCATATCGGTTAGGATTAACGTGGATGATTTTGTTCCCCTGGGACTTAAGGAAAGTGAAAGCATAAAGATCTGTTGTCACCTGGAGCAAGCCGGGATCAACTTGATTCACTGCAGTTGCGGCACCTATGAATCAGGACTTACCAGTATCGAGCCTGCCTCCTATGGGGAAGGATGGAAAATATACTTAGCCGAGGCGGTAAAAAAAGCGGTTTCTATACCGGTAGTTGGTGGAGGTATGATCAGCAGCCCGGAATTTGCCAACCGGATCCTGGAGAAAGGCCAATGTGACCTGGTTTTTCTGGGCCGGACTTTGCTGGCTGATCCCCAATGGCCTAAGAAGGTTAGGCAGGGTGAGATGGAAAGTGTTAGACCTTGCATAAGGTGTAACCAGTGTATTGGGAGCCATTTCCAGGGCATGCCAGTTAGTTGTACGGTGAACCCCCATGCCGGGAGGGAAAGGCAATTCCGGTGGAGGACAAAAGCAGTTTCCAAGTATCGAAGTGCTGTAATAGGCAGCGGTCCCGCCGGACTCCAGGCTGCAGTATCCCTGTCTCGTCTGGGTTTGGAAGTTACTCTATTCGAAAAAGAGGATCGGGGGGGAGGACTTATGAACCTGGCCGGTATACCCCCCCATAAACAAAGGATACTGGATCTAAGGGATTATTTGCTGGGTCAGTTGAGGCAGAGCAAGGTGGAACAGCTTTTCTCCTATGAGTTCAAAGCGGAAGATCTGGAGCGGTTCAAACCTGACCTGGTGCTATTGGCTACCGGTTCAATACCGGTGATCCCGAATATTGAAGGCATTGAGGAAAATGACTATCTGGGGCTGGAGGAGATTTTGACCCGAAAATTCTGTCCCCAGTCCCAGCACCTTCTGGTCATAGGCGGGGGCGAAAATGGCTGTGAGGTTGCAGATTTTCTGGCCCAGGCCGGCAATAAAGTCACTATCATAGAGGCGGGCAGGCTTCTGGCTCCAGGTATGGAAAAAAAGAACCGCCGTGATCTTATGAACCGTTTGCATAATAGGGGGGTGGCAAAAAGGCTTTCCAGCCAGGTAACTAAAATAGATAAAAACCGGGTATGGATAGCCAGAGAGCAGGAGGAGCCGGAAATAGTCGAGGCTGATGCCATAGTTATGGCCGTAGGTTATAAATCCTATCGTCCTTTGTATAAAGACTTAAGGCAGCTGGGGGACAAGCTGTATGTAATAGGAGACGCCCTCAGGGTAAGAGGTTTTAAAAGTGCCATACTGGAGGCTGAACTTACCGTTGGCATGATCGCCCGGGATAAGTTCGGTATTAGCAGCTGATGAGGAGAAAATGAATGAATAAAAGGGGAGATGGCAGTATAAGCCTGGAAGAAAGGCAGAGGTTGCAGGAATTGAGGATTATGGAAGAAGAGGCCTTTCAGGAAGGGTATAATTACATAGCAGGGCTGGATGAAGTGGGGCGAGGACCCATAGCTGGGCCGGTAGTAGCCGCAGCAGTTATTCTACCCCAGGGTTTTCTGCTCCCGGGAGTTGATGATTCCAAGCGCTTGAGTTTCGCTAAGAGAAAAAAACTGGCGGGGGAAATTAAAAATGGGGCTCTGGCCTGGTCAATAGCAGCCATTAATCCTCCTTATCTGGACCGGATAAATATACTTAATGCCACCCGGAAGGCCATGGGCCTGGCAGTAAAACACCTTAACCTGCAGCCGGATTATTTGCTGATAGATGCTCTGCAGCTAAAGGATATTCCTATCCCTCAAAGGGCTATAATTAAAGGGGACAGTCTCAGTATTTCCATCGCCTGTGCCTCCATTATCGCCAAAGTGGAGCGGGATGAATTGATGCAAAGCATGGATAAAGTATTTCCCGGTTATAATTTTTCTCGCCATAAAGGTTATGCAACCCGGGAACACCTGGAGCAATTATTTGACAAGGGTCCTTGTCCCCTTCACAGGGTGAGCTTTGAACCGGTTAAAAGCATGCTGGCGGGAGGACCGGATACCCGGCAGGCTAGTCTTTTTGATGATGATATTAAACCATTAACCTCAAATTGATGAGAGGATGGCCAGAGTACATATGAAAAAGGAACTGGGAAGGTATGGGGAGCAAAGGGCTGTTCAATACCTGCAAGAAAATGGATATAAAATTATCAGCAGGAATTACTATAGCCGTTATGGTGAACTGGATATTGTTTGCCAAAAACAAAGAGAAATAATCTTTGTTGAGGTAAAGACCAGAAAAACCAAGCTCTATGGCAGTCCGGAAGAATCCATAACCTATAAAAAAATGCAGAGCATGAAGAAAGCGGCCCTGCAGTATTTGCATGACTATCCAGCAGCTTTTAGAGGCCTGCGTTTTGATGTGATCAGCATATTTATAGATCATCAGGGTAAGGAAGATATCAATCATATAGAAAATGCTTTTTAGACAGTAGATTTTCCGGCTTATGGTTGTTTTTTTAACTGTGGTTGCATAAATAAACTGGTCTGAGGGAATCAACTTTAGGTAGAAAAAAAATAGCACTATTGGACCTAGCTTGTTAAAGGGGGAATATTGATGATGAATTTGGGACCATGGGAGATCGTTTTTATATTACTGCTTATAGGACTGCTGGTCCTTCCCCTCTTGGTGGTACTGAAAATGCTGTCCATGGAAAAGAGGATGGCAATAATCGAAGAACAATTGCAGAAGACCCAGCAAGAGGAAGATTCCGAATTGTTTTAGAATCCTTAAGCTAAGAAAGGTGCCTGTGACACCGGATTTCAGGGCGGGGAACGGCTTCCCGCCCAGTCGCTGGTTTTCTAGTTATATTGTTTAATTGTAGTGCTTAAAGATTTGCTTCATCCGCCCAGGTGACACCAACGCTCCAGTCCCATCAGTTTCGCTGCTGCCGCCCCGGTAGTGCCATAGAATAAAGCTGGTTTGAGATCGCAATAATCGGTAATGGTAGCGTTTACTACGGTGCTGCCGGTAGCAAGGATTATCTCACACCATTCCAAGACCTCATGCATTTTCTCTGGACCTTCAACCAAAACACCATATTTGATTTGATTGATATTCTCTGTATCCAGATCCAAAACTCTAATCTCAAAATGCTTTTGCAGCTTTTCCAACATGGCCGGCTGATAGCCTACCAAGGCTACCCGGGGATGGCCGAAGCGTTGTTTAATATATTGGATCAGTTCCAAGCTGCAGAGCTCAGGATCCTCATTACGGCAGTGAACAGTCCTATCTATAAGGCCCAGGTATCTTAACACCGCATTCATAGTAGATATTAAAACCGCCCGCTGGAAATTGTTTTCCGGCTTTATAGCCAGTACCTCTTGCAGCTGGCCCCGAAAATCACCGGGCATATCGGTAAAGGCCTGGCCTTTTGCTCCCTTGAATACTGCCTCCATAAGTTTTTCTTTGCCTTTTATAATAGGAAAATCCCTTCGCATGGGATTTCCTATTGCTTCCTCAGCCGATAGGGTCCGGCCGGTGATAAGAACCTCTTCCTCTTCCAGATCGCTATTTTTTACTATTTGCTGAAATCTTTCCATTAGTTGTTGATAGAACAAAAACCAACACCTCCTATAATAGTATATACTTATCGAGCCATAGCTTTTCAAATAGTTTAAAGCGTCAATGTTAATCAAGCCTTATTATCTATTTCCAACTAAATCCCAATTACCGATGTTTGTTAATGTAGGCCCAGCAAGAAATTTTAGTTTTGCTTGTGTCCCTGTTAATGCTGGTAGGTAAGAAAAAGCCCGCTTTGCAGCGGGTAGAAAAAGATTGGGATTTTATGCAAAAGCTCGGTTAGAGCCTTTTAACAAATAAAAAATCGTGCCTATGGATAGATAGACACGACATTAATCAACTAAACCAGGGCAAACAACAACAAGCGTACCTGTTTTATAAAAGCGCAGGCCTGATTTGGTCCGGTCTCCTTTCCACAATACGGGGAGGCACAGGTGTTTCCCCCTGCACCCAGGTCAAGTTGCCATAGCATTTGCCTTAGGCAAATTGACTCGGAGTCATATTAAGATTAGGCTAAGTTTAACACAGTACAGGTGAATAATCAATATGGAAATAAGTGAAAGGAAGACTGGGTGCGAAGTTCCGCAATTAACCAGTCTCAGCTCTATTGTGGTGTACAATAAAGAGGTATTAGGTCCCTAATTTTAAGTCATGAGCTTTACCCGTTCCAGTACTTCCGGTCCAGACTCCGGTAACGTAATGCTTCGGCCAGATGATTGAGACTTATTGTTTCAGATTCCTCCAAATCTGCTATAGATCGGGCTACCTTCAATACCCGGTCATAAGTCCGGGCGCTCATATTCAAGGAATCAAATGCTTCTTTAAAAAGGGTCTGGGCTTTCCTTTTCAGTCGGCAAAATTGTCTTATCTGGGCTGGACCCATCTGGGCATTAAAGCTTATATCAAGGTCTTTGAAACGGCAGGCCTGGA
This sequence comes from Syntrophomonadaceae bacterium, assembly GCA_012520725.1. GTDB lineage: Bacteria > Bacillota > Syntrophomonadia > Syntrophomonadales > Syntrophomonadaceae > JAAYJK01. The sequence goes on from JAAYNQ010000124.1 coordinate 8,075, forward strand.
TTTCCCGAGCTCGGTTAACTCTTTCTCGCATCAGCGAAGAATTCTCTCCCGGTGCTTTATCCTGGAGCTGCTCAAATTTAATCCGGCCAATTTCTATATGCATATCCATACGGTCTAGCAGGGGTCCGCTAATACGATTTAAGTAGCGGTGGATCTGGGTAGGTGTACACAGGCATTGGCTGTCTGAGCCATAATGACCGCAAGGGCAAGGATTCATAGCAGCCACCAGACTGAAGTTGCAGGGATAGGTATAGGTGGCTTGAGCTCTGGCTATGGTTACTGACTTGTCTTCCAAAGGCTGGCGCAGGGATTCCAGTACATCACGGTTAAATTCGGGAAATTCGTCCATGAAAAGAACCCCATTGTGGGCCAGGCTGATTTCTCCAGGTCGGGGATTCCGGCCTCCCCCGACTATACTTACAGCGGATGCATTTTTATGCGGGGCTCGAAAAGGACGGGAGCTTATTAGAGGCTGTTTTTCATTAAGTAGATTGGCTACTGAATAAATACGGGTAGTCTCAAGTATTTCACTGCGATTCATCTCCGGCAGGATACTGGGTATTCGCCTGGCCAGCATGGTTTTCCCGGATCCGGGGGGGCCGATTAACAGCACATTATGATGACCGGCAGCTGCTACCTGCAGGGCTCGTTTGGCTGTATCCTGCCCCTTTACATGGGCAAAGTCAAGACATTGTATTTGGTCTGGCATGAGCTGAGGAGGCCTGGGCTTTACCTCCGGCAACTCTCCGGTAGAACTCATGAAATCAATAGCTTCCCTTAGGTTACGGACCGTAAAAGTTCGTACTTCTTCAACTAAAGCAGCCTCTTCCCCGTTCTCGGCCGGCACCAGAAGGTCTATGGGACCTTTATATCTGGCCAGTTCCAGGGCCATTGGTAGCACTCCAGCAATCTTTTGCAGATTACCGTAAAGAGAAAGTTCACCCGCCATATAGCAGGAATCACCAAGGGAGTTTTCAATCTGTCCCGATGCCAGGAGTATCCCCAGAGCAATAGGCAGATCGAAATGACTGCCTTCCTTTTTCATATCTGCAGGGGACAGATTTACCACTATTCTACGGTTGGGAAAGTCATATCCGCTATTCTTTATAGCCGAGCGAACTCGTTCCCTCGCTTCTTTAACCGAGGTGGATGCCAAACCCACAATTTCAACCGCCGGTAAACCGCCTTGAACATCTATTTCCACCTTTACCGGGATGGCTTCGATTCCGGATAAGACCATGGAGTTTAATTTAGCCAGCATAGCATTACATCCCTGTATCGTATATACATAAATTAACTCAAATGTAAGTATAATACAAGATTAAATTATATCCTCGGACCCAATTGGAAGAGAAAAATGCGTTTATTTCAGTGAGACGTATCTTAATATCTTTTTTAGAACCTTACATATCGGCCGCATTCTTCAATCAGGGACTTGCGTCCAGATCAGGTTTATAATGGCCAGCTAACTCCAGTTGCCTAATAATAATATAAAAAGAGGAAAGGAGACTAACTTAGAAATTCACTAAACGTGTCTTGACAAGGGGGGCATCATACTTCGCCATTCTGCTTATAGCAGTTGGGCCAGCCATAGTAAAAAGATAGAGCGGTGCCGCCCCGGCCCAGGAATTATTTCTTGCCCATTTCTTCTTCCAGCAATAACCTTATATGCTATAATATTTCTAAAGGACATAAAGAGTTATGGAAGTGAGCAAGAAGATATATGGGGGGGAAAGGATGTTTGGTTTAATCGGAAATTTTGGACCATGGGAATTGATATTTTTGCTTGTTATTATTGCGTCTTTAGCCGTATACTTGTTGCCTTCGATACTGGCCTTTCGTATTAATTCTTCCAACAGATGGACCATACTCTTGATAAATCTTTTGCTAGGCTGGACCCTTTTGGGGTGGGGCTTAGCTTTGTGGTTAGCGTTGAGAAATAGGATTTCTACACATGAGGCTTAATAAGTTTAAGGAAGGAGATTTCCTCTTTTTTTTGTATTCGAGCTGTCATTTGCAGTGACCATTTTATCCTCAATCGCCAGACAGGATTCTGGGCGTACGCCAAAAAAATCTTAAATTATTTCGATAGATGTTAAGGAAACAGGTCTTGCAAGGATAAACAGGATAGCTGGAAGATAAAGCTTGGAATTAAGTCTAAGGATGACTTTATTCTTTGCCAGCTTAAGGTGCTATAATATGATTTAGATTGCTGCTGAAGGAGATCTATTGAATGCGCTATTTTGCGGACTATCACACCCATACCAACTTTTCCGGTGATAGCCAGGCTCCAATGGAGTTAATGGTAAAGCGGGCGGTCGAACTGGGTTTGAAGGAATTAGTTTTTACCGATCATGTTGATTATGAATACGCTGATCCGCTTTTCGAGAATATTGATTTCGGGGATTATCTTGTTAGTGTCAATTATTGTAAAGACAAGTACCGCAAAGTGATAAAGATTTTAATGGGAGTGGAAATCGGGTATCAGCCCCATGTAGAATCTAGAATTGAAGAATTATTGGATAAAGTGGATTTTGATTTTGTCATTTACTCAACCCATATGGCCGATCGACTGGATTTTTATACCGGAGCTTTTTTTGAGGGTAAAGAAAGAGACCTGGCTTATAATAGATACTTTGAAAATGTATTGCAGAGCATAAAAAACCCTGCGAACTTTAACGTATATGGGCATTTGGATTTTATTGTACGCTATGGTAATTATGATTCCAAGAGCCTTTCTTATCAAGATCATGCAGCAATAATTGATAAAATACTGAGGGATATTATTTATGGAGGTTGCGGGATCGAAGTCAACACTTCAGGATACAGGTATGGTCTGGGGCAGATGCACCCCCAGGCAGATATTATAAGACGCTACTATAAATTGGGAGGAGAGATAATAACTATAGGTTCTGATGCTCATCATCCCAGAGATCTCTGTGCTGACTTCAATAGTGCTTATACTCTGCTAAGGGAAATTGGTTTTAAATATATTAATGCCTATGAAGGCAGAAAAGCCCGCTTTGTAAAAATACCTTGATCGGACTAAATAGCCCTTTTATATGTCGGATAGGAGTTTTCAACGCTTAGATCGTAGGGTAAAATAGCTACACTTTAGAATGAGAGTCTTTTACCCGGAAACCTTAGGCCTTATAATAAATCTTATAATAGTTATATCGCTTCTATAGTAATTATCAAATATCACTTAACAGGAGAAATGCCAATGGAACAATATTCGAAAAAGCAGGTCTCATTAACTATCGCTCTCGCCTCATTTTTAACTCCTTTCATGATTTCTGCCACCAATATTGCTTTACCTTCCATTCAGGCCGAATTTGCGGCCAAAGCGGTAAGCCTTAGCTGGGTTGCTACTTCGTATCTTCTGTCAACTGCGGTATTTCTGGTACCAGCGGGAAAGATCGCTGATATTTATGGTCGTAAAAAACTGTTTATGCTGGGAATTATAATATTCACCCTGGCTTCACTTTTTTCTGCTTTTGTGCCTAGCATACAATGGCTGATTGGAATGCGCATACTGCAGGGACTGGGTGGCTCTATAGTTATGACCACCGCGGTGGCTATTCTCACTTCCGTATTTCCTCCTCAGGAAAGAGGAAAGGCTTTAGGAATAAATGTATCCATGGTTTACATTGGCCTGGCCAGTGGACCCACCCTGGGTGGATTGCTGACGGCTCACCTGGGCTGGAGAAGTATTTTCTATATGCCTGTGCCATTGGGAGTGGTAATTGTTCTCTTTACCCTCTATAGTTTGAGAGGGGAGTGGGCTGATGCCCAAGGGGAGAGTCTGGACATACCAGGTAGCCTGATTTATGCGTTGAGCGTTATTCTAGTGACTTATGGTTTAACTGTATTGCCTGCAATATCAGCTTTGCTGTACATTGCTTTAGGTTTACTGGGATCCATTGCTTTTGTGGCCAGTCAGCTCAAGGCCAAGTATCCGGTTTTTAATGTGCGAGTGTTTAAAAATAATAGAGTCTTTGCCTATTCGAATATAGCGGCCTTGATTAACTACGGGGCTACAGCTGGAGTAACTTTCTTGTTAAGCTTATATTTGCAATACATTAAAGGAATGCCTCCTCAGGCTGCAGGACTGGTTTTAATTGTGCAGCCTATTGTGCAAGCTCTTTTGTCGCCTACGGCGGGGAAACTTTCAGACCGCATTGAGCCGCGTCTGATTTCCTCCCTGGGTATGGGCTGTACCGCTTTAGGCTTATTTCTCATGATTTTCCTGCACTTTGAAACTTCTCTGTCCTATGTGCTGGCTGCTTTAATTGTTCTGGGGATAGGATTTGCCCTTTTTGGATCTCCCAACACCAACGCCATTATGAGTTCGGTAAGCCGGCAGTATTATGGTATTGCCTCGGGAGCAGTTTCCACTATGCGTTTGCTGGGGCAGAATTTCAGCATGGCTATGGCTACCCTGTTGATTACCATAAACCTGGGGGATGCTTCTATTTCACCGTCCACCTATGAGCTATTTCTGAACAGCAGTAGGCTCAGCTTTAGTATCTTTGCCTTGCTCTGCCTGACTGGTATTTATTTTTCCTATTCCCGGGGCCGGCTGCGTACTGGATCATCCGGGGAGAACCCTGAGCCATGATATATCCCAGTACTACTTGGATATAATATTTCATAAGGCAGGTTCCAGGAATGTTTACAGATCATGTTTAATAGATAGGACCTAATAGACCAGGAATATAGTCAGTTGTGCCTGCTGGGCTAAATTAGCTTGTATAAAAACTGCTCTATAAGAACGCTGGAAAAGGGAAAAGAAAAGCGACTTAAGCCTAATTGCTTATGAAAAGGGAGGTTAATCATGCTGAATCTTTTATTTAAACGAAGGAGCATACGTAAATACCAAGAAAAACCCATCGAAGGGGAAAAAATCCAAGAGTTGATTAAAGCCCTCTTGCTCTCCCCTTCCTCCAGAAACATAAAGCCCTGGGAATTTATTGTGATAGATGACAGAGAACTGCTTAAACAGCTAGCCAGCAGCAAAAGCAGCAGCGCAGCCTTTCTAAGCGGAGCTGCATTGGGCATAGTCATTATCGCTGATTCCCAAAAAAGCGATGTCTGGGTGGAGGATTGCTCCATTGCCTCCATAATACTACAGCTAATGGCTGAGTCCCTGGGCTTGGGATCATGTTGGATCCAAATTAGGGAGCGATGGCATGAGTCCGGACAAAGAGCGGGGGATTATATTAAAAAGCTTTTAAATATCCCGGAACCATACCAGGTTGAATCTATAATAGCTATAGGTTACCCGGCGGAAAATAAATCTCCTCATAGTGAGAGCGAACTGCCATATTACAAGGTGCATTTCAATGATTTTGGAAAGGCTTATAAAATATCCGGACAAGGTCGGTAGTCAAAGTGTTGACCGGTGAAAAGAAAAAGCTTCCCCGGTCATGATTAAAAAGTCTGCTAAACTGGACTGCTTGGTCATTGGATGGGTATATGCAAAAGAAAGAAAAAGCAATGAGAAACAGCACTAAGCATTATAATAAACGGTGGTAGTATTATCCTGCCGGTCATTATGCTCAGGAGCCAAACTTAATCATATAGGTTTGAATGAAGACTATGGCAAAGATGATAACCAGGCCGATCCACCATATTTTCCAAATGATATTGACTATTTTTCTGCGACGGGCTCGCTTTTCTTCCAATTCCAGGGCCAAATTCTGATCAATTTCCAGCTGTCTTTGTTTCTCCAGTTTTCTTTCCTTTTTGGTCTTCCTGGGTTCTTTCATAACGATCACCTCCGTATATACTACTATTCTTTTCAACGGGGTAAATTCCTCCACATTAAAGGGAGGGGTATTCTATAAACGTAGAGAGAAAGAAGAAAGAAAATAATAAGCTCAAAGTAAGATCTTATCATTTATCGAGCATAAGATTACCCATCCTTCCTGCAGAAGCTGGGCATATACCCCCTCCCACAGGACAAAGGCGTAGTTAATAAAGGAACAATAAATTCGTCCTAACTTCACCGACAGGAGGGTATCTTCCGGCGGGGTGTAAGATGAGCCCAGGTGGTTTTAATGAGCAGGGTGGGTCACTTTTTGCTTGACATTTATAATATATTGGCCCCTTAAGCCATAATTCCAGCAATATACTGCAGGAGATGTTGAACCAGGTACTCGATACCTTTTACCGGGCTGGGAACTGTGATGTTCAAACTGAGCATGATAGTGATGACCAGGCCGGGAAGCAGCAGAGCCACAAAGGCTATCAACTCTCGCTTTTGCTTTTTCCTGAGCAATGCAGGCACTTCTATCAGGGCAATAAGAGTAAAAAGCCCCAATGACAACAGAACCATCATAGTAAACACTTCCTTTAGCTTGCCGTTATTCTGAGTACAAGCTTATCTCATTTCAGGAATTTTATACCTGCAGGTTCGGGCTATAGGTCTACTTTTTTTTAAGCAGGTGAAGCAAAATGCTGATATTTAACCCGAAGATACTCTTTCCGGCACTTTCTTCCTGGCCCAGGCCAATGATAAGGTCAAAGCTGGAAAAATAAATTCAAAGATCATAGCAAAGTAGGGGTAAGTCATTATGTGATAATTGAATACACTGTTTGCATCTGGAAATTGAAGGATGCTGAAATCAAAGAGCAGCAAGCCCATAGGTAGTACCAGCGGGGTATAAGAACTAAGCTTAAGCAGCTGGGCAGCTCCCAGGGTAGCAGCATAGTAGAGAACCGCAATTTTCATAATTCCCAATAATAAGCCGGCTGACCCCCCTAAAACATCCACCCGGGTTATAATGTTTGCAATATCGATGCGAGTTATCATGGCATGTACGGGATAGGTGTATATACTCCCCAGATTCTGTAATACCGTAATAGCCAGCAAGGTTAGAGCTACAATATTTATCATGCCCAGGCTCATCCCCCATATGATGCTTGACCCCAGTTTCTTTTGCTCGCTAAGAAAACGAAACAGCATAAGGTAAATTATGATTTCCCCAAAAGGATAGATGGCAGTATTAAAAGTGGCCTTAAGAAAATCCCTGACGGGAATATCCATAATGGGCAACAATGCTACCGGCTTAATTTCATTACTGATGGTGCTCAGGATGAAGAGAAAGATGAATAGGATTGCTGGTAAAAGGGCAAGGGCACAGCGGCCCATGACCTGGACACCGTTGTATACCATATAGGCAGCCAGAGCTAGGGTGCAGAGAATAATTACCTCCCGGGGGGTTAGATTGAGCATAACCGTAGATATATATGCAGCATAATGGTGCAGTATTTTGGTTGCCAGGTGAAAGAAATACCATACGTATAACAGGGAGATTATTTTGCCCCCCAAGGGTCCATATATATATTCATTTATTTCGATCAGATTTTTCCCCGGGTAATAATTATAGAGTTTTAGTACTATCCAGACCAGCAACAAAGCGGCCAAAAAGCCTGCCAGGTAGGCCAACCACATATTATTACCGACTATACTGCCGGGGTAGAAAATACCCACTGCCCCGGACACGGAAAAGAAAATTAAGGCCATTAGTTGAAGGGAGCTGATTTTCTCTTGTTCTATATTCATAATTATTTACTTCCTTTTTGTTCTTTCTATTTATTCATACTCTGCAATACCATATTGGGCCGGACCAGAGTGGTCTGAACTTTGATATCCACTTCCACGGCCGGGAATATATCCTCCCATTCTTCTTTGATTTCTTTCCATTCCCGGGGATATTCTTTATATACGGCATCACCGAAGCCAAAAATATCAGCTTTCAGCAACCGGGCTTTTTGTAGAGACAATAAGATGTCCTGGCGAATGGCTTGAGCCTGGTTATTATTAATGCTTTTCCATAGGTCCTGATCAAGTACATCCACATAAGCATCCACCTCCCCTAAAATACCTTTCGCCATTACCAGTACTGTAATTATCAACTCCCCGTTGACAATCCGGGGTTTAATCTTGGCACTGGTGCTGATAATTTCAATGCTTAAATTTCCTTGCCCCTGGGGATTTGGAACTACTAGCAGCCCATTATCTACTTGGTTGGTCACCCATAGCATACCCCTGGTTTCTCGTTCGTTCAGGGTGCCTATCATTTTAAAGTCTCGATTGAACACTGCGGTCCCGGAAAGAAATGGGGTTCTTTCTCCATCTTCATTTAGCAGCTGTATATAGGACATGACCGGAGCAGTAACCTGGCTTAGCTGACGGTTGCCAAATTCATGGAGGTCCACGGCAGCAGCCTTGGCGTTATATTTGCGGTTTTTAATTAAGCTGCTGATGTTCATGGATGGAATAGGATCCAGGTTAGAATCAATCTCCAGGATATCACTGGCCGGACCTTTACTGACCAGGACCCAAATAGAAATACGAGGTTCAGCATCCCTCAGAAAAAAATCCAGGTATTGGCCTACCCCTTCCTGCCGGGCCAGCTCTTCAGAAAAAACTATGATCTGATTGTGTGCCCAATACAGCTTCTTAGGTGACTGCATGGAGGCATTGCGAACGCAATCGAAAACAGTTTTGCCCCTGGTTTCGATATTCCAAAAGGGTGGGCTTGTGATGCCCGATTGGACTGCAGCCGGGGCCAGGGTACCCAGACTGATTACCTGGGTGGTCATCTTGATATATTCTTCGGATTCATTTTTATCAAAGGCTACACCGGTAGTAATAGCCAGGGAATTAAGTTCATTTTTGTCCCAGCATCCCCCCAGGGTGCTGCTCAGGGACAGGAAAATAATTATCAATAGGTATTTACTACAATTTTGCAGTTTACTCACCTCTTAGGATAGATACCTGGCCTTAATCCGGCTCCCTTGAATCGGGTGGAGATAGCCCCAAATTATCTGATTGACGGTTAGGGTTCTGGACTGCTATTAGCCGGGGGCGCTTATGCATAGTCCACCAGGGAGCCCTTATATAGCTATCTTTAAGGTCTCCTATAACCAAGGGGGCAATAGGGGTCAGATAGGGCACCCCAAAAGAACGCAGGGCAGACAGGTGCACCAGCAACCCCATCAGGCCAATTACAATACCGAAGGCTCCCAGGACTCCAGCCATTAGTACCAGCAAGAACCTCACCAAAGTAGCGGCACCGGTATGGGTTATCACTAAGAATGAGGATACTGCAGTAAAGGCGATTACAATAATCATGGCCTGGTCCACCAAGCCGGCTTGAACTGCTGACTGTCCGATAACCAGTGCTCCCACGATGCTTACCGCCTGCCCTACCTGCTGGGGTAGACGGATTCCTCCTTCTCGCAGGGTTTCAAAGATCAAGCCCATAAGAATAGTTTCTACCAGGGTAGGGAAAGGTATACCCTGTACCGACAGGGCCATGGTTATCAACAAGGGAGTGGGAATGAATTCCTGGTGGTAGGTAGACAAGGCTACATAGGCAGCTGGAGCCGTTATGCTCAGAAAAAAAGCAGTGAAACGCAAAAACCTAACAAAGCTGGCATAGTAAGGCCGGGAGTAATAGTCTTCCGCCGCCTGGAATGCTTCAATGAAAAACATGGGGACGGTAAGGGCGAAGGGGGTGCCGTCTACCAGTATGGCTACTCGTCCCTCCAGTATGCGGGCAGCTGCTATATCGGGCTTTTCCGTATTGCCTACGGTGGAAAACAATGAAAAGGGAGCATCCTCAATAAACTGCTCTATGTAACCAGATTCCAATATGGCATCAGTCTTAATTCGGCTTAAACGGGACTTTACTTCGTCTACCAGTTCCGGGCTGCACACTCCCTTCAGATAGGCTATGGCTATATGAGTACGGGTCTGCTCGCCTATTACCATCTGCTCTATGATTAAATTGGGATTTAATATTTTCCTGCGTAAAAGGGCGGTGTTGACCCGCAGGGTTTCCGTAAAACCTTCCCGGGGTCCTCTCACTGCTTGTTCCACGCTTGGTTCCTGTACCGAACGCGACTCCCAGCCCTTGGTATCAATATCCAGAGCCTTATTGAAACCATCTATCAGTAAAACGCTATCTCCAGACAACGCTACTTTAATCAGCTCCTGGAAGGAGCTGATTTCCCTAACATGGCCTACCGACAGCAATACACTCTGTAGTTGCGCTGTATCCTTTATAGGCATCATTTCCTGGCTATTTAGATGATGGGCATCATACATAAGTGGCTTTACTACATTTTCATTTATAATTTGTTTATCCACCAATCCATCTACGAAAAACAGAGCCGCCTTAAAGCGATATCGGGGGCCGAATTCGAATTTCCGAATCAGCATATCCGGACTCTGGCCAATTATTTCCCGGAGGCGAATCAGGTTTTCACTCAGGGCGGAGCTTAATTTTTCCCCTGCCAGATCATCAACTGCTCTTGAGTGTTTGCTTTCATTGAGCCGCTGTAATTGTGCCGCCCGCATCTTTTTCTTCAGGAATCCGAACATTGCTGGCTCCTCCTTTTTCCTTAATCCATAATGTTTCATAATTTAGCCCTTTTTATGTAAAA
>JAAYNQ010000125.1 GCA_012520725.1 Syntrophomonadaceae bacterium
AAATCACTAACTTGTTTTGCCTTTTCAATGGTAGCAAGAAAATAACTTCAACCAGGATAATTGAAGCTACGATAGCAGTTATAACACTGGACAGCAAACCCAGCAGCAAAACTATAGCGGCTACTAGGGCCGAGATGGGGACTTTCTGTAGGAGTTTGCTCATCAATATGGAAAACTGATCTTTAAGTACAAAAAACAAGATGCCTGCCACTAAAACCACTGATGCAATCATGATCGGTTCTTGCAGAGCCTCCAAGACCAGGTGGGTATTAATTTTACCCGAGATGATGGCGGCCAGAATTCCCATTACAAAGAGGAATGGTTCCAGGTTTTCTTCAACTTTCTTAATCATAAAGGGCAAAGTCAGCACCAAAAGTAGTATTACGGTAAGTCCACCAATAACCAATTCATTTCTTCCCTTCTATAATAATGTTTATCAATAACAAGCCCTGATTCTATTTGAATTCCCCAGCACCTCCTCCGATCCTGTTCTAATCTGCTTCATGCAAAATTTATACCATTGTCTAGAATACTGCTTTTATGCTGGTTAAATAGAAAATGGGGGAGAGCTGAACCGGGTAAAGTGTCCCAGACTATAGAATAAAGGTGTCAAGTTCTTGGATTAATGTTCAAGAAGCTGACATTTAATTAAGGTGGAAATATATTCAGGCAGTTTTTTGGGCCTAAAGGCTGAGAATATGATCCTTGGATATTTATCCCAGACTGGAATATTATCTCAGGTATGGGGGAGAAAAAGGATTTAGCCAGATGTCAGATCTTTGGATTATAATCCAATAAACTGACACCTGTTTTTGCATAATAAAAACAAAATATCTGATATTTGGGGCTATTATCGATTCGATTAGCTTTGGCATGCTAATTGCATATTAAGGAAGAAGAATTATTAGTTGCAGTATGGTATCAGGCAAGACAAAGAAGTACATAGGATCGAATGACCTCGGTAATTGGACAATGGAATAACAGGTAAATTATGCTGCAAATAGTATGAAATTGGTAGTCTATGACAAAAAGATTTATTAGGCTTCAAAAGAGAGGAAGGTGAAATTAAGAAGTATTACTGAAGATAAGATATTGCAAATGTATTCGTATATATTTGCAAACTTAACACATAATCTATAAATAGTAAGCTGAAAAGGAGGATCTACAAGTGAAAGAAAAAGTCATGTCTTTAGACCAGGCCCTAAACCTGGTTCAAGATGGGATGCTTCTGGCCATGGGTGGAAATGGCATGCATAGAAATGCAACTCTATTCGCCCTGGGATTGACTCTAAAGCCAGTAAAGGATCTCAAAGTTTGTGCTGCAGCACCTGGAATTGCTGCGGATATCCTGGTTGGAACCGGAAAAGCCGATAGAGCGTATTTTGGATTTTTCGGATTAGAAAATGAAGCAGGTCTGGCCCCTGGTATGCGTAAAGCCATGCAGGGAGCCAATCCTACTGCCAAAGCTACCGAAGGTTCCTGAACTGCCCAGATAGCGGCTCTCCGTGGGGGAGCATATGGTATACCATTCCAGCCGGTGTGCGGAATGTGGGGCAGTGATCTATTGGAACAGAATCCGGATTTTTACAAAGTTATGGAATGTCCCTGGACCGGGGAAAAGGTGGTTTGCGTAAGATCACTGAGACCGGATTATTCGATTATTCATGTGCAGGAAGCTGATATTTATGGTAATGCCCGTATACTGGGACCTAATTATCAGGATGTTCTATTGTCCAGAGCTTCCGGCCATGTTATCCTGACTACTGAACGTATTGTGGGAACCTATCGCATGCAGGAGGAACCCAAGCTCACTGCCATCCCCCATATATTAGTTGATGCAGTGGTTGAATTGCCTGGTGGAGCCAAACATGGAATATGTTATCCTGAATACCTGACCGTAGATTTTGATCTACACAAGGAATACCAGAAAGCGGTAAAAAGCGGTGAGGTACCCAAATTCGCCGAAAAAATGTTGGAAGGGAGGCTATAAAAATGGAATATGGAAAAGATTATGGAAAACCGGAAATGTTTGCTGTAGCATGTATTCGTGAGATACAGGAAGGCGATAATGTATTCCACGGCCTCGCTTCTCCAACCCCCATGGTAGCCATGAAGGCGGCTAAAGTTTTGGGTAAGGATTTTGCCTATATAACTTTGACCGATGGTTTAGATCATGACTATTTACGTCCTCCTTACGTTGCTTCTACCCTGACCGAAAATACCTATACCGGAAGTGTGGCAACCTTTGGACTGGATGATATCTTTGACCTATTTGCCAGAGGCCAGGGAGATATTGCTTTCCTGTCCTGCCTGCAGATAGACAAGACCGGAAGAATTGCTATGTCGGTTCTGGGGGGAACAGATTACGATCATCCTGCCCTTAGAGGACCTGGTGGGGCTGGCTCTGCCAGTATAGTACCCTGCTGTCCCAGGACTATCATTTGGAAGTGTTCCCATGATACCAGAACTATGGTGAAGCATGTTGAGTTTGCTACTACTTCTCCAGCCAAGGACAAATGGATGATCTTAATTACTCCATTATGTATATTCCGCAAAGCTCCCGGAGAAACTGAGTTTAAACTAGATTGCATATTCCCCTATACCACTATTGAAGAAGTAAAAGAAAACACGGCCTGGGAAATTGAAGAAACTGATGTGCCGGTAATGGATCCTCCTACGGAAGAAGAACTGGCCGCCCTCAAGAAGGTTGACCCCAATTATATTCTGGGCTATGAATTCTAATATAGAAAAAATATAAGATTAAAGCGGGACATCACAGAAATGTTAATTCTGTGGTGGTCCCGCTTTAGGTTTTAATTGAACCGCAAGTTGTAGGTGTGGTCTGGGATTGCTGTATTTATCCAATAATATGGAAGTCCAACTATGTACAGGCGTTGACGCGCACAGCTCGCAGCTACAAAGCTTTACGCTGTGCCCCACTAGCGGAGGCGGTGAGCACAGCTGGCCCCTACAGACTTACAACGGTGTTTTTGGTACTATCGAGGATTGTAGGGGCGGTCTTCGACCGCCCGCCGGGGTTTGCTACGATATTCCGTCGGATGAACAAGCAGGCGAGCACAGCTGGCCCCTACAAGCCTCCAACCTTTGCTGTATATGCAGGCGAGCACAGCTCGCAGCTACGGTCTGTTGCCATGACCTGCATAGTGCTGGACGCTTATGCTAGGGAGATACATACATAGGGTTAAGACCCAAATATCCAGCTTACTCATATTATTTGCATCTAGGTAGCAGATTTGGTTTAGAATAGAACTATAGACATATGTTTATATCATATACTCTTAAGAAAGGCAGGTGACTTATGCCTGGTTGAGTAAGTCGACTCCCCGGTTTTATCCGGGTCAACCAGGTTTAGGAAAGATGAGAAGAAAAATAATTGTAGTGGGTGGAGTAGCCGGAGGAGCCAGTGCGGCATGCCGCTTGCGGCGCCTGGACGAAGCAGCTCATATAATTATGTTCGAGCGGGGAGCAGACATTTCTTTTGCCAATTGCGGCCTGCCATACTATGTGGGAGGGGTAATCGAACAGCGAAAAAAATTGCTGGTGCAGACCCCAAAATCTATGCGTAGCCGTTTTAACATTGATGTAAGAACCATGAGTGAAGTTATTAAAGTTAAACCGGCGGATAAGAAGGTAGAAGTAAAAAATTTAATTAATGACACGGTCTATGAAGAGACCTATGATTATCTGATACTATCTCCCGGAGCCCAGCCTGCCTTACACAATATTCCGGGAATAGAAAAATCCAATGTCTTTGTAGTTAGAAATGTACCAGACAGTGACAATATAAAACAGTATATTCAAAGCCATCAGCCCTCTGCTGCAGCGGTAGTTGGGGCTGGTTATATCGGGCTGGAAATGGCAGAGATGCTAAAAGAATCAGGACTTAAGGTGACTATAATTGAAGCGGCTGATCAGATTCTGGGGGCCTTGGATCCTGATATGGCAGCTATAGTTCAGGACTATATTAAGAAACAAGGGATTGATATAATCCTTTCGGATAAAGTAGTGGCCATGGAGGGTGCCGAACAGGTAGAGAAAGTACAACTGGAAAGCGGGAAGACCGTTGCGGCCGGGTTAATAATTATGGGGACTGGGGTAAAGCCCGAGGTTTGGTTGGCTCAAGAGGCTGGCTTGGCCATCGGTTCTACCGGGGGTATACTGGTAAACGAATACCTGCAAACTTCTGATCCCTTTATATATGCAGCCGGGGACGCCATACAGATTAAGGACTTTGTTACCGGAGACGACAGCCTGGTGCCCCTGGCCGGACCAGCAAACCGGCAGGGATGGATAGTGGCCAACAATATTTGTGGCCGGCAAATTAAATACACCGGTTCCCAGGGTACTTCTATAGTTAAGATTATGGATATGGTGGCCGGGGGGACTGGACAGAATGAAAAACAATTAAAGCGTAAAAACATCGATTATTTGTTCTGTCATGCCCATCCTTTTTCTCATGCCACCTATTATCCCGGCAGTAGCCAGATGACTATCAAACTGCTGTTTACTCCGGGGGAAGGAAAGATATTGGGGGCCCAGGTGGTAGGATATGACAATGTTGATAAGACCATAGATGTCCTGGCTACTGCCATTAGAGCCGGGATGAATGTCTACGACTTGCTGGAGTTGGAACTGGCCTATGCTCCACCCTTTTCCTCAGCCAAGAGTCCGCCCAATATGGTAGCTTATGTGGCAGCCAATATACTGGACGGCAGCATTGACTGTGTGCGCTGGGAAGAAGTCCGGGATCTGTTGGAAGAGGGAACCTTCTTGATCGATGCTCGTATGCCCAGGGAAGTGGAAAAAGGCAGTGTTGACGGGGCCCATAATATCCCGGTGGATGATTTGCGGGAACGATTGGATGAGCTGCCCAAAGACCGGGAAATAGCTGTTTTCTGCCAGGTGGGCATGAGATCCTATATTGCCAATCGCATCCTACAGCAAAACGGTTTTAAGGCCAAAAACATCAGTGGGGGCTACCGCTTATACCAGTATCTGAAAAATAGTGGCCTGGTTGAATAGATTTTAAGTTTTATTAAGCAGGCAGGGATCTCATGGTTCCTGCCTGTTTAATTTTCCCATGAATCAATGATTAACGATGCTAGTACCTCAGAGCTAGCTGCGCTCGCCCGCTGGTCCATCCGCCGGAATACCGTAGCAAACCCCGGCTGGCGGCCGAAGACCGCCCCTACACATGCCCGCATGAGATCCATACTAACGATGCCAATCCGTAGGGGCGACCTGCGGTCGCCAGCCTGCCCGTTCCCCGGAATACCGTAGCAAACCCCGGCTGGCGGCCGAAGACCGCCCCTACACATGCCCGCATGAGATCCATACTAACGATGCCAATCCGTAGGGGCGAGCTGCGGTCGCCCGCTGGTCCATCCGCCGGAATACCGTAGCAAACCCCGGCTGGCGGTCGAAGACCGCCTCTACACATGCCCGCATGAGATCCATACTAACGATGCCAATCCGTAGGGGCTAGCTGCGCTCGCCCGCCTGCCTATCCGCAGGAATATCGAAGCAAACCTGGCTGGTGGTCGAAGACCGCCCCTAGTATTGCCGCCAGCGACCACCGAAATACTGTAGCTAGTCTCGTGCTGGCGGTCGAAGACCGCCCCTACACACTTTCCACCTTTCATCTTCAACTTTTTTTCAACTTTCCACTTCTGATTCAGCTCCCTGGCATTAGCTATCCGGCACTGGCATATATTTGTATGAATGCATATATAAGCCCGAAAAAGGAGGCGGTCACAGTATGGAAAAAAACCGGGATACTCTCAATCGAGTAATGGCTGACTTTCTGGAAATACCCAGGGACCTGGTCATGGATATCCCCAAGCTGACCCTTATAGGGAGAAATGAGTTGTATATCGAGAATCACCGAGGAATTATTGAATTCCAGGCAGATTTGCTAAGAATTAATCTCAGTCGGGGCTTTATTGAAATACAGGGCAATAATCTGGAAATCAAAACCCTCTTGCCTGAGGAACTCTTTTTAATCGGTGAAATAAACACCATAGTCTTCAGGGATTGATAGGGGGTTAAGTTTTGAGCAACAAACTGTTCGACCAGTGGGGAGGAATTATGAAGGTCAGGCTGCAGGGAGCCCGGCCGGAAAAGATTGTTAATATGGCTTTAGCCCGGGGTATATTCTTGTGGGATGTCAAGAAAGAAAAAGATTTCATGACTTTTCGTATAAGAAGCAGCGGATATGAGGCTCTAAAAAGCCTGGCGGATGAAAACGCTTATGATATGGAAGTACTTGATAGAAGAGGGCTGCCTTTCATGAAGTCTGCCATAAAAAGAAGAATGGCTTTTTTGGGCGGAGCCCTGGGTTTTATTCTAGCTCTATATATTCTCTCTTCCTTCGTATGGTTTATCAGCGTGGAGGGCAACGATAGAATTAATGATAAAGAGATACTGGATACAGCACGGCGTTATGGTGTATATCAGGGAGCGGCCAAATGGAATTTTAGCCGCAATGATGCTGAAGAAGCAATCTTACGGGAAATCAAAGACCTGAGTTATATCAAGATAGATATCAGAGGAGTAAAAGCCCACATTGAAGTAGTGGAAAAAGTCATCCCAGGTGAGGAAATAAACGGTCCTTGTCATTTAATAGCCAGCCAGGACGGAGTAATTGAAGAAATCATAGTCTTGGACGGTCAAGCCCGGGTAAAGGAAGGTGACACAGTAGCCAAAGGAGACGTACTGGTGTCAGGCCTGGTAATTCCAGAAATAAATCCTTACATGCCGCCGGAGGCCAACCAGAATCTAGATCCTTACCTGGTTCGAGCCCGGGGAATTGTCAAAGCCCGGGTATGGTTTGAAGGATACGGGGAGTGTAGTCTTTACCAGGAAAAACGGGTACTTACCGGGAGTAAAGAGCATCGGATCTATTTTAAGACTCCCTGGAATGAATTTAAAATATTTGGTGATGATAAAACTGGTTTCGCTTTGTACCAGAGCAGTGAAAAGACTAATACTATCAATACCCCCTGGGGAGCTTTTGAGTTGCTGAGAATAGTCTTGCAGGAAGAAAGAGTGGAAAAGAAGCAATACACTGAGGCTGAAGCCAGGAAGGTGGCAGAGAAGAAGGCTCTGGAGATTTTGCAGAAAAAGCTGGATAAATCGGAAAGCATTAATAATCCCAGGATTGAAGTTTTATCAGCTCCCAGTGAATCGGTACTGAGGGTTAAAGCAGCGGTAGAAATCATTAGGGAAATTACTGAGGCTAAGCCTATAAAAGAAGGCGAAAATGGCAATAAAAGCTTATGATATGCTATAATTACTAAGATAAATAAATAGTAAAGATCATACTTGATGTTTGGAGGGAAACCTTTATTGACAAGAAAAGAGGCTAGGGTATCTATTGATGATAATGAAAAGGCTGTAATACTATTCGGAAGTAATGATGAGAACTTCAAGTATCTTAAGAGTATCAGTAATGTCGATATGTTCTCCCGGGGAGGGGATATCCTTCTATCCGGGGAAGAAGAACAGGTAAATGCTGCCTGTGAACTCCTGCGTAGTTTGATCGATATGGTGGAAACCGAGGGACAGCTGACTATTAATGATATCAACTACTTGAATGGGCTGATGGCCAAGGGAGCAAAAGTAAGAGCCCAGGAGGTGGTATCCGGTCCTCTCTTAACTACCGTTCGGGGAAAGGTAATAAAGGCAAAAACTCTGGGGCAGAAGCGTTATGTTCAGTCTATCATTCGCGATGATATCGTATTTGGTATTGGACCTGCTGGAACCGGCAAGACATACCTGGCGGTGGTTATGGCAGTTCGAGCCCTTAAGAATAAAGAAGTGGAACGGATCATACTGGTCCGGCCAGCGGTAGAAGCAGGAGAGAAGCTGGGCTTTTTGCCGGGAGACTTGATTGAAAAGGTAAATCCTTATCTAAGGCCTTTATATGACAGTCTATTCGATATTTTGGGGGTAGATGTAACTCAAAGATACCTGGAGAAAAACATTATTGAGGTGGCTCCTTTGGCTTATATGAGGGGCCGAACCTTAAACGATGCCTTTATTATTTTAGATGAAGCCCAAAACACTACTCCCCAGCAAATGAAGATGTTTCTGACCCGGCTTGGTTTTGGATCGAAGGCGGTGGTAACCGGGGATGTCACCCAGGTGGATTTACCTAAAGAGGAATACTCGGGATTGGTGGAAGTTCAGAGAATACTTCACCTGGTAAAAGGAATATCCTTTGAGTACCTGAGTAAACAGGACGTCATTCGTCACCCCCTGGTCCAAAAGATTATCGACGCCTATGAAATATTTGAGGCTAATGAAGAGAAAAGCAATTGAAGAAATATACATACTGTTGGCGAAAAGCTTAAGGCTTTTTAAGGAGAGTATTAATGGGAATTTCCAAAATTCTTAGCAGTTTATGGAGAAATATTAGCCTATTTTTAAAAAACTCTAATATAAAAAAGGGTTTAAGTATATTCCTATTCTTTTCTATAACTATTCTTATTTTATTCAGCAATTTTAATCCCAAGCAGGTAATGTTAAAGCCCGATGAAGTGGCCCCCCGGGATATTCAATCCAATGTTAATGCTACCATTATTGACATAAAACAGACCGAAGAGTTGAAAAAACAAGCGGCAGCCAAAGTGCAGAAGGTTTATCATGAGGATACCTATGCCCTTACTAGCGCGGAAAACGATATTGATCTATTCTATTCCAACCTGGAGAATATTCTGTTGACCGGTGAGGGCGAAGAACTGAATAGGGAGCAGGCCAAAGCTGCATTAGTAGACCTGCTGAAGAGCACCAGCACCCGCTTTAGTGATCTGGTTATAGATAACAATACCCTGGCTGACTATTTACTAAATTCCAGCCCGGAAGACCTGCAGCAGATGAAGCAGATCTCTCTGACCATAGTCCAAAGTGTAATGGATAAGCCGGTAACCGACGAGACCATGGAGGACTTAAACCTGGAAGCGGCCAGCAAGATTGAGGTTTTACCCTATTCTCCGGAGGCCCGGGAAATAATCAAGTTGGTGAGCATCAATTCCCTAAGACCCAATCTCATTTATAACGAAGAAAAAACCAAGTTGGCTATCCAGGAAGCTATGGATTCAGTATCACCGGTACAAAAAAACATTAAAGCCGGGGAGATAATAGTACGGGAGGGTAATCGGGTTACCGAAGAACAGATTGCCATACTGGAACAGCTGGGTATACAAAGGACTAATAATTACACTTTAACCCTGATCGGCACTGCTTTATTTGTCTTTTTGACCTTTTGGCTGGTGATAGATTTTATCCGCAGGTATTATCCGGAAATTTACAAAAACGATATGCTGCTTTTGCTATTGGGCTTGGTTTTTGTTTTGGTAATATCAATAAGCCGGTTTTTGACCATAATCAAGGTGGGAGATCAACCGGCACTAGGCAATTTGATCGGATATCTGGCTCCAGTAGCTGCAGGCTCCATGCTGATTGCTATTCTGCTGGACGACCATCTGGCCTACTTTATGACCTTGATCATAGCCCTGTATGTAGGATTGCTGACCGAAGGGAACCAGCTTTTTTATGCCATTACTGCTTTGGTAGGGGGAACCGTTGGAATTTTCCAGGTTCACCGGGTAGAACAAACTTCAGATCTGGCTAAATCCGGTCTATACATTGCCTTAGCCAATATAGCAACTATTATTACCTTGCTTTTTATCGGAGATGATCTTAATCTCAATAGCCTGCTTTTGGGGTCAGCTATAGGTGCAATAAATGGTATTTTGTCAGCCGTATTGATGATAGGGGTACTGCCTTACCTGGAAGCTGCCTTCTCTATTACCAGTATGAGCAAGCTCCTGGAGCTTTCCAATCCCAATCATCCTCTGTTAAAGCGTCTGCTTCTGGAGGCTCCAGGCACCTATCATCATAGTTTAATGGTGGGTAATTTGGCTGAAGCATCCGCTGAATCCATTGGTGCTAATCCTCTCCTGGTAAGGGTAGGTTCTTTGTACCATGATATAGGTAAGATTAAACGGCCGGAATACTTTGTGGAAAACCAGCGGGGATTTGAAAATCCCCATGAAAAAATCGCTCCCGCTTTGAGTACTCTGATTATAACCTCCCATGTTAAAGAAGGGGTGGAAATGGCCCGGGAGGCCCGTTTGCCGGATGCCGTCATAGACTTTATCGAACAACATCATGGCACCAGTTTGGCCAAGTATTTTTACAGCCGGGCTTTGGAGGAGGACAGAGACGGCAGTGTGAATGAAGATAATTTTAGATATGATGGACCTAAACCGAGGAGTAAAGAAACCGCCCTGGTAATGTTGGCCGATTCAGTAGAAGCGGCGGTAAGATCTCTGGATACCCCCACCCCGGAAAAGATACGGGATATGGTGCGTATCCTGGTTAAGGATAAATTAAATGACGGCCAACTGGAAATGTGTGATCTGACCTTTAAGGATTTGGATACTATCGCTAAATCTTTTAACAAGGTATTAGAAGGTATATACCATAAACGTATTGAGTATCCGGAAATAATACAAAAAGAATTTGATCAAGGGGGCAATAACACTGGAAACGATGATGATTAACCAGCAAGATCGGGTAGAATTCACCCCAGCCCTGGAAGCAAGCTTAAGGGGAATTGCCGATGAAGCCGCCCAGAGACTTGGCATTTCTTCTTCCAGTGAATTAAGCCTGTTGCTGGTGGACAATGAATATATTAAAGAATTGAATTTTATGTACCGGGGTAAAGATGAAGCTACCGATGTACTTTCTTTTGCCATGAATGAACTGGGTGAGGAGGAACCGGAATTAGAGGAACTGGATGACATCAATATGCTGGGCGATATAGTAATTTCGGTGGAACAGGCCTGGCATCAGAGTCAGGAATACGGTCATAGTCTGGAGCGGGAATTGGGTTACCTGCTGGTTCATGGCCTCCTGCATCTATTGGGATATGACCATGAGAGCGAAAGGGAGCAAAAGCTGATGCGGGAATGGGAAGAAAAAATTATGAGTGCCGTTGGCTTAAGCAGGTAGGTTATTTATAATGAAGCGAAGATCTTTCCCGGAAAGTATGGCCTCTGCAGTATCAGGACTCATTATGATAGTAAGGTCCGAAAGGAATATGAAAATTCATTTATTAGCGGCTTTTTTGGCTAGCACCCTGGGGCTGCTATTGGATATTGATAGAATGGAGTGGGGCTTGCTGGCCTTAACTATATTCCTGGTGCTGATAGCCGAAGCGGTCAACACCGCTCTGGAAAGGGTGGTAGACCTGGTAACCTCTGAGTATCATCCCCTGGCCCGGGCGGCGAAGAATGCTGCGGCAGGTGCTGTTTTGCTCAGTGCCATAAATGCCCTGATTATGGCTTTTATAATATTTGGTCCCTATTTGGGCTTAAGCTAAACTAAAGCTCTTAAAGGAGCTGTACTGATTCTCGTTCCGGTAGCTAGTGGAAGTCTGACTTGAATAAATAAATGCAGTGGGATGCTTACTGTTTCTAATTATTTCAAGGCTATAGTTTTTATAAATCCTGGTAGTTTAATTAATAATAATAAGATATAATTTTATTTTGACGCCTTACATTAATAGAATTGGAGGATGGGGCAGTGGAAGTAGCTGCACTTTTACAGGAAGCCCAAAAAGCTCAGCAGAAATCATATTCACCTTATTCCCGATTTAAAGTGGGGGCAGCCTTGTTGGGCCAATCGGGACAGGTCTATACCGGAAGCAATATTGAAAACTCTTCCTATGGTTTAAGTATCTGTGCCGAACGCACAGCCCTGTTCAATGCTGTCAACCAGGGTGAAAGGGAATTTAAGGCTATTGCCGTGAAGGGCAGCGGAAAGGGATTTATTTATCCTTGTGGTGCCTGCTTACAGGTATTGGCTGAATTTGCTCCCCATCTACGGATTATAGTAGGCAATGAAGAAGATGAATGGGAAGAATATCTTCTGAGTGACTTATTGCCCCAGGCCTTTAACTTGTCGACACAGGAGGGTTAATATCGTTGAAATCAGGATTTGTTAGCATAGTAGGTCGGCCTAATGTAGGCAAATCTACTCTGATAAATACCATAATAGGAGAAAAAATTGCTATCGTCTCTGATAAGCCTCAGACCACCCGGAACCGCTTGCAGGGAATTTATACTTCGGATCAGGGCCAGATTATCTTTGTTGATACCCCAGGCATTCATAAACCCAGGCACAGGTTGGGAGAATACATGGTGCAGGTATCCACCCGCAGCTTGCAGGAAGTTGATCTGGTTTATTATATTACCGATATTACCCGGCCTTATGGAGGAGGAGAGGAGTTTATTATCAATTACTTGCAGCGATCTCCAGTTCCTGTATTCCTGGTGGTTAACAAGATGGATTTAAATGGAGAAGAACGCCTGCCCGAGTTTATAATGCCTTTTACTGCCCAGATGAGCTTTGCTGAGATAGTACCGGTTTCAGCTGCTGTAGGCACCAATCTGTCTCAGCTATTGGAGAAAACCCTGACCTATCTGCCTGAAGGCCCTTTGTATTATCCGGAAGATGATATGACTGATCAGCCTCTTTCTTTTATAATTAGCGAATTAATCAGGGAAAAGGCTTTGGTGCTCACCCGGGATGAGATACCTCACTCCCTGGCGGTAGAGATTGAAGAATTCAAACAGCAAAGAGGGGGCAAGGTGTATTTAAGAGGGGTAATATATACCGAAAGAGATTCCCAGAAAGGGATAGTGATCGGCAGAAACGGACAAATGTTAAAACAAATCGGAGAACAAGCCCGCTTAGACATTGAAGAACTGCTAAAGCAATCAGTTTACCTGGAACTGTGGGTAAAGGTAAAGAAAAACTGGCGGGATAGTGAAAACAATCTCAGACAATTGGGATATCAACTATAATTCAGCCTAATTGGAGTTGATCTTAATGCTGGCATCCTATTTGGACAGCACCAATCTTAAAGCTGACAGCAGGAGAGAAGATATAATAGACTTATGTCAAAGAGCAGCCGAATTGGAAATGGCTGCTGTTTGCGTTAATCCGGTACGGGTATCTCTGGCCCGGCAGGTTTTGCAGGGCAGTAAAGTAGGGCTGGCCACTGTAGTTGCCTTCCCTTTAGGGGCTACTCCAGCCCAAGTTAAGCAGCAGGAAGCCTTAAGAGCCTTAAAGGATGGGGCCAATGAATTGGATGTAGTTATCAATGGAGGAGCGGTGAAAGACCGGGATTTTGACCTCTTAAGCCAGGAAATAAAACTGCTGCTGCAACTGAAAGAAGAATTTAACTATACCTTAAAGATCATAGTTGAAACCGCTATGCTTACAGTTGACGAATTAAAGCAGCTAACCCGACTGCTGGGGGATGCGGGAGTAGATTATATAAAGACTTCCACCGGCTTAGGCAGTCGGGGGGTGAGCATGGAAGATATAAGGATTATCAATGAGGTGAGAAAGCCCCAACTTAAGATAAAGGCCAGCGGAGGCATTAAAACCCTGGATTTTGCTCTGCAGCTGATAGGGGCCGGGGTAGAAAGGATAGGCAGCAGCAATGCGGAGGAGTTGCTGCAGGCCTATCGATGCCAAGAAGTGAGTTTAAATGGGGTTAATGGTTCAAAGGAGCAGCTTGGAAAAAGTGAGTAGTCGATATTATCAGAGCCGTGCAATAATTCTGAAAAATATGGATTATCGGGAAAGCGATAAAATAATTCATTTGTTTACTGAAAAGGAAGGCAAATTAAGTGCTTTGGCTCGGGGAGTAAAAAAGCCTAAAAGCAGTTTGAGAGCCTGTGTCCAGCCTTTTTGTCATTCCTTTTTCCATTTTCACCGGGGGCGGGAAATGGAGTTGATAACTCAAGGCCGGCTTATGGAATTTTATGCTAATACCCGGGAAGATATATCACGACTGCTTTATGCCGTTTATATAATGGAACTACTGGATAAGTCTTTGTTGGATAAAATGCCTTTGCCTGATTTATACTACCATACCCTGGAGGTTCTGGAATATATCAACCAATTGGGGATTAATCCTTTGATTATCAGGCATTTTGAACTGCAATTGCTGTTGAATCTGGGTTATTCGCCCAATTTGAATTCTTGTGTTAATTGTGGAAGTACAGAGCTGAGTGCTGTTAATATAGCCGCAGGGGGAGCAATATGCGAGGCTTGCCGGAAAGTTTCCGGTCCTATACACTCGATTTCTGCCCAGACTCTGGCTCTACTGCGCCTTTTAATGCGAGCGAAGCTTACCACTCTCAGCCGGGTTAAAGCATCGCCTGCTTCTCTAATGCAGTTGGAAAACCTGCTGGAGGCCTACCTGGAATACCACCTGGAAAGAAAGTTCAATTTGAGCCAGACCATCAAAAATCTAAAGGCCAAAATGATGATATGATTTTAACTTTATGAAGCTATGAAGAAAAAAATGATTCCCCTGCGGAAACGCTAGTATCATTGCTTGGGAGTATGATTTTCTAGGTGCTGCAGCGTGGTGTACCCTTCGGGCACCACTGATGTTTATGCATCCAAAGCCGCGAAAATATAACTTGGGCCGGGGGGCTAAACTTAATAATAAATTGAAAAAAAGGCTCAGAATTTGTTAATAATAATAGTATGGCTTATGCCTTAATTAGCATTGACACCAGCAAGTTCTGGTTGTTAAACTTATTTAAGAATTTTATATATCCCAGTGATGAAAAAGAGTAGTAAGAAAGATCGATCTCTCCCAGAGAGCCGGGGAAGCTGGAAACCGGCAGAGATTTCTTTCTGAAGGCGCTTTGGAACTGCCAGGAGGAAAGCCATTATGGTTAGTAAAGCCTGGGATTATTAAGGTGGGTGTAAAAACCAACCAGGGTGGAACCGCGGGTAAGCCCGTCCCTGTACAGGGACGGGTATTTATATTCATGAGGAGGTAATTTATGAATTTTCAAGAGATAATACTGCGTCTGGAGAATTATTGGGGCAAACAGGGATGCATCATCCAACAGCCTTATGATATGGAAAAAGGGGCCGGGACCATGAATCCCGCTACTTTTCTACGTTCATTGGGGCCTGAACCCTGGAAGGTAGCTTATGTAGAGCCTTCTCGCCGGCCTACCGATGGCAGGTATGGAGAGAACCCCAACCGTTTACAGCACTATTACCAGTATCAGGTAATATTAAAGCCATCTCCGGATAATGTTATTGATCTGTACTTGGATAGCCTCAGGGATTTGGGTATAGATCCGGACCAGCATGACATAAGGTTGGTAGAGGACAACTGGGAGTCCCCTACCCTGGGAGCCTGGGGGCTGGGCTGGGAGATTTGGCTGGATGGGATGGAAATAACCCAGTTCACCTATTTTCAGCAATGCGGTGGATTTGATTGTGTTCCGGTTTGTGCAGAAATAACCTATGGACTGGAGCGAATTGCCATGTATATACAGAACCGGGAAAGCGTATTTGATATTGAATGGGTGGAGGGCATTCGCTATGCCGACGTCCATCACCAGGGAGAGGTGGAGCATTCCCGTTATAATTTTGAGCTAGCCGATGTAAATACCCTCACCACTATGTTTAACCTATGCGAAAAGGAAGCATTGAGAGTGGCCGAAGAAGAGCTGGTATTGCCGGCTTATGATTATGTATTGAAATGCTCCCACCTATTCAACCTCCTGGATGCCCGGGGAGCTATAAGCGTTACTGAACGAACCGGCTATATAGCCCGGGTAAGAAACCTGGCCCGAATAGTAGCAGGACGCTATATAGAACAGAGGAAGAAAATGGGTTATCCACTGTTAAAAGATGAAAAACTGCGTCAGGTCTTCCTGGATCAAGAGGAGGTGCGGTAATGGCAAAAGACCTTTTATTTGAGCTGGGTGTAGAGGAGATGCCATCAGCTTATATGCCCAAAGCTTTAGATGACCTGTCCCAGCTGGCCCGGAAGAAATTTGACGAGGCCCGGCTGCATTTTAGCGATCTGAAGGTTTATGGTACTCCCCGCCGTTTGACTCTTTACATCTCTTCCCTGGAAGAAAACCAGCAAGCTGCCCTAATAGAGACCCGGGGGCCCAAAAAAGCCATTGCTTATGATAAGAAAGGACGGCCTACTAAAGCTGCCTTGGGATTTGCCCGGGGACAGGGGGTTAAGCCGGAAGACTTGATAATTAAAGAGGTGGATGGAGTCGAATATATCTTTGCCAGCAAAGAAGAATCCACCCGACCCAGTACTGAAATCTTGGGAGATTTACTCCAGGACCTGGTATACAGCCTGGTTTTCCCCAAATCCATGCGCTGGGCTTATTACAACACCCGTTTTGCCCGTCCTATTCGTTGGATCTTGGCCCTTTTCGGGGAGCAGGTAGTAGAACTGCAGATTGAAAACATAAAATCAGGTCGTATCACATTTGGTCACCGCTTTTTAGGCCAGGGTCCCTTGGAAGTAAAAAAAGCCTCGGAATATTTCCAGGCTTTAAGTGAAAATTATGTGGTCCTGGACCAGGATGAAAGAAGGGCCTTGATTTGGCAGCAAGTGCAGGATACGGCCCAAGCCCATGGAGGCTCGGCCCTGGAGAATTCGGAGCTATTGGAGGAAGTCACTTACCTGGTGGAGTATCCTCAGGCCTTTTTTGGACAGTTTTCTGATTCCTACCTGGAAGTACCTCCAGAAGTATTAACCACCTCCATGATAGAGCACCAGAGGTATTTTCCGGTCTATGAGCAGGGAGGTCAGTTGATGGCCGGTTTCATTGGGGTTAGAAATGGAACCGATTATTGCCTGGACCTGGTTCGGGCAGGAAATGAGAGGGTAATTAAAGCCCGCCTGGAAGATGCCCTGTTCTTCTGGAAGGAGGATACTAAAAAACCATTGGAAGATATGGTTCCAAGATTAGCCGAGGTCTTATTCCATGAAAGACTGGGCAGCATTATGGACAAGGTAGAGCGCTTAAGTGTATTGGCCTCTTACCTGGGGCAGAAACTGGCCTTAAGCAGTGAAAACCGCATAGCTCGAGCGGCCTATTTATGCAAAGGGGACCTGGTGAGCAGTATGGTGTATGAGTTTCCGGAATTGCAAGGGATAATGGGGCGCTACTATGCTCATAAAAGCGGCGAAGAGGCTGAAGTCAGCCAGGCTATATTCGAGCACTATTTGCCCCGTTTTGCCGGGGACCAACTGCCCCAAACCCATACCGGTATAGTACTCAGTCTTAGCGAAAAAATCGATAATCTAATCGGCTGTTATGCTATAGGTATTAAACCTAGCGGTTCCCAGGATCCTTACGCTTTGCGGCGGCAAGCATTGGGTATAGTAAATATTATTATTGACCATGAGCTGAATCTTGACTTAGGTCAGGTATTGGCCCAAGCTTATACCGGATTTCAAGGGATTGAGCCGGAACAGGATATGGAAGTAACTGTTAGCGAGGTATTGGATTTCATCGGACAGCGTTTGCGGGGAGTACTATTGGAAAAAGGCCTGGCCTATGATGTGATTGATGCCGTATTAAGCATTGATAAATCAAATATCAATGATATTTACCAACGAGTGGTGGCCCTGCAGCAGTTTAAAAATGAAGCGGAATTTGCAGATTTAATG
This sequence comes from Syntrophomonadaceae bacterium, assembly GCA_012520725.1. Lineage (GTDB taxonomy): Bacteria > Bacillota > Syntrophomonadia > Syntrophomonadales > Syntrophomonadaceae > JAAYJK01. The sequence goes on from JAAYNQ010000125.1 coordinate 17,561, forward strand.
GTGGTATTTAACCGCTCCCATAACCTGTCCAAAAAATGGCATTCCAATCAGGTTCAAATCGAAAATCTGGTGGATCCCAGTGAACTTAAACTCTTGGAGCGGGTGCGCCTGCTGCAGTCAGAATTGGGAGCTTATATTAAAACCGCCAGTTATGACCAAGCCTTGCATAGCTTGGCCTCCTTAAGGCCGGCAGTGGATGAATTCTTTAATGCAGTTATGGTTATGGTGGAGGAAGAAGCATTAAAGAACAACCGCTTAAGCTTGCTTAAGTCAATTGCAGACTTATCCAGGTTGATAGCAGATTTCAGCAAAATTGTGGGATAAAACCATATTTTTTTAAATAATTAGACAGGATTTTTTCATTTGATATAGTATATATAATTGGTTAGGATATATAATTAGGGTGAAAGTTCATAAAAAGTATAGCATAATTGGATGGTGTATTTTGATGGAACTAAGCGAAAGGCAAGAAAAAATCCTGGAAATTGTTAAACAATTTGGACCCATAACAGGTGAGAAAATAGCCGATTTATTGTGTGTAACCAGGGCAGCTTTGAGGCCTGATCTGGCTGTGCTTACCATGTCAGGATTTCTCGAAGCCAAGCCCCGGGTCGGATATACTTTTAAAACCCAGGCCGTAGATAATGAAGTTAAGCGAATGCTAAACCAGTACCGGGTGGGAGATGTACAATCCATGCCGGTGGTTTTGAAGGAAAGCTGCAGCATTTACGATGCTATAGTAACCTTGTTTGTGCAGGATACCGGAACTATCTTTATTATTGATGATAATAATAATCTAAGTGGTGTGGTATCCCGTAAAGACTTCTTAAAAACTACTCTGGGTCAGGCCGACATATGTAAAATGCCGGTCAGTGTAATTATGACCCGGATGCCTAATGTTATTCTTTGCACTGCTGAAGAAACCGTAGTTGAAGCAGTAAGGAAAATAGTAGAACAGGAAATTGACAGCCTGCCGGTGGTAAAATATCATCTGGATGCAGATGGAGAAGAAAAACCGCAGGTGGTAGGAAAAATTACTAAAACCAATATAGCCAGATTGTTTTTAGACTTGGCCACCAGAAGTAATGAAGGGGGGTAAATTTTGTGAATCATCTACCTGGAGTTTTTATAATATCAGATTCCATCGGCGAAACTGCAGAGATGGTAGTTAGAGCTGCGGCTAGCCAGTTCAATTCCGGGGAAATGGAAATCAGACAGATTCCTAATATATCTAATACTGAAACCATTGATGAGGTAATCCATCAGGCGGCCAATAATAAATTCCTGGTGGCATATACCCTGGTAATAGATGAATTAGCCATGTATCTTAGAGAGGAAGCTGAAAAGCATGGTGTGGTTTGCGTAGATATTTTGGGCCCACTGATTGCCGCCTTTAACAATATGAGTCAAATTGAACCCAGAAGGGAACCAGGCTTATTGCGGAAAATGGACGAGATGTATTACCGGCGGGTGGAAGCGGTAGAATTTGCGGTTCGCTATGATGATGGCAAGGATCCTAGGGGGATAGAATTGGCTGACATTGTGCTAATCGGGGTTTCCCGAACATCCAAGACACCTTTGTCCATGTACCTGGCTCATAAAAGGATCAAAGTGGCTAACGTGCCTCTGGTTCCTGAAGTACAACCTCCGGAGGAGTTATTCAAGGCTGAGAGGGGTAAGGTGATAGGTCTTACCATTAACCTGGAGCAATTAAACCAGATCCGCACCGAGAGACTTAAAACCCTGGGTTTGAAAGGACAGGCCAATTACGCCAATCCGGAACGGATCCTGGAGGAGTTGGAATATGCTGATAGAATTATGAAAAGGCTAGGCTGTCCGGTGATTGAAGTTACCAACCGGGCGGTCGAAGAAACCGCTAGTAAAATTCTGGAGATTTACTATAGGAGGTTAAGCAATGTCTGAAGGTAAGTACATATACTTATTTGAAGAAGGGGATGCCCAGATGCGTTCCTTACTGGGAGGGAAAGGAGCTAATCTGGCGGAAATGACTCGGATTGGACTGCCGGTTCCACCAGGTTTTACCATCAGCACTGAAGCCTGCAATGAATATTTGGCCGCAGGTGGCGATTTTCCGGCTGGAATGCTGGAGCAGGTTTTTTCCGCTCTGAGCCAACTGGAAGCCAAGACCGGCAAGATATTCGGGGATAAGAGTAATCCACTGCTGGTTTCAGTAAGATCCGGTGCTGCTGTTTCTATGCCGGGGATGATGGACACGGTCCTCAATCTGGGTCTTAACGATGATTCGGTGCAAGGACTAGCGGTTTTGACCGGAGATGAAAGGTTTGCCTATGATTGCTATCGCCGCTTTATACAAATGTTCAGCAACGTGGTCTTGAATATTGATCATTCCAAGTTTGATGATATTGTGGAGCGCTACAAAAGCAAACTGCGCTTGATTTTCGATTATGAAATACCAGCTTCGGAATTAAAAGCTATTATAAACGAATATAAGGCTTTGGTAGAAAAAGAAAAGGGCTTTACCTTCCCCCAGGATGTAAAAGAACAGATGATAATGGCCATTAAGGCAGTATTCGATTCCTGGAACAATCAACGGGCGATAGTATACCGGAGAATAAACAAGATAGACGATAAGCTGGGAACAGCGGTTAATATACAGTGTATGGCTTTCGGCAACATGGGTCAGGACTGTGGTACCGGAGTTGCCTTTACCCGCAATCCATCCACCGGAGAAAAGGAACTTTATGGAGAGTTCCTGGTCAATGCCCAGGGGGAAGATGTAGTAGCTGGAATAAGAACCCCAACCCCCATTAGTAAGCTGCAGGAACAGTTGCCTGGTGTATATCAACAATTTATCGATACCTGCAGGAAATTGGAGAGCCATTACCGGGATCTGCAGGACATAGAATTTACGGTAGAGAAAGGCCAATTATATATGCTGCAAACCCGCAATGGGAAAAGAACTGCCCGGGCTGCAGTGAAAACTGCCGTGGATATGGTAGAAGAAGGCCTTATCAGCATAGAAGAAGCCATTATGCGGGTAGATGCCCAGCAGATCAATCAGCTCTTGCATCGTCAAATTGACAGCAGTTCTGAGTTTAGCCCTATTGCGGTGGGACTTCCGGCATCGCCGGGTGCTGCCTGCGGCAAGGTGGTCTTTGAAGCTGATCTGGCCGAAAAGCAAGGAGCCGCTGGGGAAAAGGTGGTTCTGGTTAGAAGTGAGACCACCCCCGATGATATACACGGTATAGTATATGCAGAAGGCATACTTACCTCCCGGGGAGGAATGACTTCCCATGCCGCAGTAGTAGCCCGGGGTATGGGCAAGCCCTGTGTTTGCGGCTGTGAGAGTATAAAAATAAATGCCGAGGGAAAGTACTTCGAGGTGGGGGACAGAATAATTTATGAAGGGGATATAATAACCGTTGATGGTGCTACAGGTGGGGTAATGTTGGGAGAAGTACCCATGATAGAACCCACTTTGTCCGATGAGTTTGAAAAGCTCTTGCAGTGGGCCAATGAAATTAAGAGGCTGCAGATAAGAGCCAATGCCGATACTCCGGAAGATGCCACCCGGGCCAGGAATTTTGGGGCTGAAGGCATTGGGCTGTGCAGAACTGAACATATGTTTATGGCCAGTGAACGGCTGCCTGCAGTGCAGGAAATGATTATGGCTGAAAACCTGGAAGATCGGGAAGCGGCTCTGAACAAGCTGCTGCCCTTCCAGCGGGAAGACTTTTATGGTATTTTGAAAGCTATGGCTCCTTACCCGGTTACGATTCGCCTCTTAGACCCCCCTTTGCATGAATTTTTGCCGGACCGGGAATCCTTGTTGCTGGAAATCGCTGAACTAAAATTTAAGAATGCCAGTCCTTCACTAATCTTCCAAAAAGAAGAACTGTTGAAGAAGATTAATAGTTTGTCCGAAGCCAATCCCATGTTAGGCCATCGGGGATGTCGACTGGGTTTGACCTATCCCGAGATATACCGCATGCAGGTCAGGGCAATTTTTGAAGCACTTAGCCGCTTGCAGCAAGAAGAGATTAAAACCTTTGCTGAAATTGAGATACCCCTGGTAATAGATGAAGCAGAATTATTATACCTGAAAAAGCAGATAATGGAAGTATATGAAGAAGTAAAACAGGAAACCGGACAAGAATTGGAATTTGCTCTGGGGACTATGCTGGAGCTTCCCCGGGCCTGTTTAATGGCCGATGAAATAGCCAGGGAAGCCGAGTTTTTCTCCTTTGGAACCAATGATCTGACCCAGACCACACTGGGTTTTAGCCGCGATGATGCGGAGGGCAAGTTTATTCCGGTATACCTGGAGAAAAAAATAATGAAAGAAAATCCCTTTGCCGTCTTGGACCGTAAAGGAGTAGGCAGTTTAATGAAGTTGGCCATAGAAAAGGCCAATTCTACCCGGCCCGGAATTCTGATGGGCATCTGTGGTGAACATGGGGGAGAGCCCAGTTCCATTGAGTTTTGCCATCAGATAGGACTAAATTATGTAAGCTGTTCTCCTTATAGAATTCCGGTAGCTCGCTTGGCCGCCGCCCAGGCCGCCGTGATTAACAAGGGTGAATCAAAGTAAGGCATAAAATGGAATGATTGGGGCTTGTAAAGCCTTATGTACCAATAGTCTGCAGGATTCGATGTAAAATTAGAAACAGGGTACTGTCTCTTAATAACTTTAAGGGATAGTACCCATTTTTATTCTTAAACTATTAGGCATTTATCATCGAAAGTTAAAGGGGTGCAAATTGGTTTTGAACAGGTTTTAATCCGATAAGGCTCAATAAACTGAGAAAGCGTTCTAAAAGTATTGGGGTTTCTTTAAATAACTTTTATTTTCAAATAATATTTGGGATACAGTCTTAATCTCTGATCGGTCAATTCTCATTTGGCCGGTATTTTATTTATGAAGCCCGGGATTCCGGACTGCCTCAGTCAATCTGCTGTCAATATTGATATCAAGATCCTGCTCAAAACGTTTCTTGAATCTGTAATAAAGACTGACCGCCTTACTTCTCCTCCCTTGCCCCATAAGCAACTGGAGCAATTCCAGACAGATTTTCTCGCTATAGGGTTCCAAAACCAGAGCGTGACGGAATATAGATTCAGCCTGGCTCAGTTTACCCCGTTTCTCATAAATAAAGCCTAACTTGAGGCAGATATCCTCAAATATCATTTTGCATCGTTCCCGCTCCAGAAATACCAAATCTCCATAATCACTATACTCCATCAAGTCGCCTCGATAGATGGAGACCATTTGCTCCAGCAGTTCCAAGATGGCGTCGCTATCACTCCCGGTCTTCTCCGATAAGGCAGCCAGCTCCTGCTGCAGGCGCAAAAACTCGGCGATATCCAGCTCCAATATCTCGCTATTTCTAATTTGCAGGCCTCCAAGGGTTTCATGGATAAAGGCATTGTTTCCCGAAACAGGAACCTGGTATTTAGAAAGGGTTTTTCTAAGCTGGTATAAAGCTGTGCGCAGGGATACCATGGCGGATTTGCTATCAGAGTCAGGCCAGAAGATATTCAGCAGGGTATCTTTCGATACCGTTTTGCCGTTATTTAAAATCAGGTATTCCAATATGCCTTTTACTTTTTTTGTTTTCCATTCAGTATCCGGAATTTTTATGCCATTGACGAACACCTCCGGAGTACCGAAAAGTGCTGCTTTTACCACATAAAGCTGCTCTCCCTGACTAGGCTGGTATCGAAATACAAAATCCTCCACAAATGCTGTAATTCTGCTTTCATCCATAGTTTTGACTATTTTCGCCAGATAAGTTATAGTACCGCTGTCGTAAAACTTGCTCAGCAACTCTTCGGCAAAGCCAACACAATAGCCGTAGCGCATACTCCGGAGCGACATTTCGGTGAGGGTGGGAATATGGATATCCCAAAACATAAAATACCTGTTCTCTGATGCCAGTTCCATGGCTTGCTGCAAATAATAGTGACCTTTTTCCTCATTTCCTTTGACATAATATAGCTTGGCCAGATGGAAACAGGCACCACAGAGTACCTGAGATCCCTTTTTCACCTTTGCCAGCCGCATCGCCGAGAGCAAGCAGCGTTCTGCCCGGGGAAAATCCCCCGACTCCCTGGCAATAGCTCCGAGAATGGACAGGGCAGTCTCATTGACCATTAATCCGGGTTTGGCTTTTCTGAGCATAGCCATCTCCAGGCGGGCTTCCTCCAGATTACCGGTATTGGCAGGCCGGATGGACCAAAGCCGCTTTAAGAGCATAGTAGATGCAACCATTGCATTATTGTTCATCCGCCGGTAGTGAAAAATCGCATAATCAAGCATCTCTACAGAACCCTCCATGTCAAAGGACAGGTAGCGTTCAAAGGCAGCCAAGCGCCTACCGTTGGCTGACAGGTAGTCATAATCATATTTTTCACCGATGGCAGTGATTTCTGAAAGGGCAGAGGTCAGGCGCTCCTTTTCATTTTTCAATGACCAGGTGGTGGCCAGAAACAGCAGGACAAACCCACGGGCAGGCTCGATATTCTTGAAATTATCCAATAATAGGGCTGTTTGCATACAGTGTTCCGCTCGGTCAAGCTTGCCGAGACAGTGATAAATTATGCAGGCCAGAATTAAGTACAGCCATTTGCTGTCTTCTGGGAGATGATCGTACAGAAGGGTTTCGCTTTGAGTTTCCCCCTGGCCAAACTGTTCTTCCCCGATGGACCGCACCATGTCCAGGATTAGCAAGGTGTTTTTGAGTTCCTGTGAAGTATTTTCCAGCTGCCAGGGAAGGCCTGTAGCTATTTCCCGTAAGCCCTTCATATCGTTGCTGCACATTAGAATATAGATCAAAACGCTTGCCGCCTGATAATAAGTATCGAGCTTTTTATCAAGCAAAGACATATGCAAGATTTTTTTTAGGGGTTCTACCATTTCCGATTGCCTGCTGTTGGGCATGAGTTGTGCTTTATACATTAGGAGAACCGGATTATCCCTGACCAAATCCTCCGGCAGCAAGTCCAGCCAGATCTTCAATTGTGCGGTTTCGCCGACCAAAATCTTATTGTATCCGGCTTTTATTACAATATCAATGGCAGCAGATACATTTCCGCACTTTGCCAGGTGCTCGGCTGCCCGGATATAGGCTTCCTGGCCGATATAATAGGTGGCCGCTTTCAGGTGCAGCTGGGCGATCAGCTCACCGGAGCATCGGTTTTTCAAAATATGGAGCAGAAATTCCCGGAACAAAGAATGGAAACGGTATACTACCGGGTCCCCATGAATACGCTGGGTGAATAGGCCGAATCCCATGCTTTGTGCGATCAGAGCTTGTATGTCAGTGATCTCAAATATTTGCTCAGCCTCTGATTCTATAAAGTCCTGTAGCAGGGCAAGTCTGATCAAAGCATCCTGGGTACTGTATTCCACGGATTCAAATACTTCCAGGGACAAATACCGGAACAGAGCCTCTTCATGGACCAGCTTAGCAAGTTCATGGGCAGGAATATTGGGTCCTTTGCTTTTTAATGCCTGGTATAAGATGATGATACCTGCTATCCATCCTTCTGTTTTTTCTTGGATAAAAACGGATAATTCTTGCTGAGCCAGGCTTTTATCCATGTGAAACATAAAATCCTTTACTTCAGATGGACTAAAGGCCAGGTCTTCAGCGCCTATTTCCAGCACCTTTTGCTCCAGTTTTTGCTTCTCCGTATAGATTCTGAAATCAGTGCGGTTTAAGACGAATATGGTGCAGGAGGGAGGCAGGTTATCCATCATAAACCTGGTCATATCACATATTTCTGGAGTCTGGATTACGTTCTGAAAATCATCCAACACGATATAGGTTCGGGCATGGCTGGAAGGACTATGGTGGGACCACATTTCCTGGCAAATCATGGCAATGGCCTGTTGGGGCTGGGATTCCAAATCGGCATATTCCTTAAGCATCCTTCGGGATTCGAAGAAGCGAGAATCATCTGAGGGAAATACCGATTCCGCGAAATGGGCGATAAACGCCGGAAGGTTCCTATCCTCTGGGTCCAAACGGTACCAGCATATTCGGGAAGGCGGGCAATCCCGCCGGTGAAAATAGGAGGTGGCGAGGGTTGTTTTCCCGTACCCGGCAGGTGCGCATACACTGACTACCCGGGATGAGTCCATGGAGGCGTGAAGTTTTTCCAGTCGCTCGCTAAACATAAAATTTTCAGGTAATTCCGGCATTATGAGCTTGCTTTTTAATACAGGAATATAATGCATGACATGACCTCTTCCTGTGTATAGTAGAGTGTTTTCGGCTTATTATGAGCAATATTTTTATTATATTTTACCATGAAACAATGAAAGCTAAGGTTTTATAAGAATTTTCCATTTCATATTTTTTTCATGGCCAAGATGTAAAATGATTTATGCAGGTTTTGTCAGTTTATGAACATTTAACAAAAGAGAGGGCTGATATATTTGGTGACAAAAGGTTTTTCAAGGAAAGGGAAGCAGGTTTTATCAATCATTATAGCTACCCTGTTTTTATTCCAAACCATTCCTTTTCCTGGGGCTTTTTCGGCTGCTTCCATTCCCGAACCAAGCTTGGCTTCCATCATTGAAGCTCAGCCACCTGGAAAGGAAGCCCGGGTACTTGATCAGCATGAGTCTGAACAAGTGATCGAGCTGTCGTCAGTCCCTACGGGAGAAGATAATGGCTCCCAAGCGTCGGAAGAAATGCTGGTGGAAGAGAAGGAAGGCACGGTTCATACCCAGGAACTGCCCATTCGCTTTGCTACAGCGGAAGTAGAGCCTTTGGATGCCGTAAATAGTCAGGAAGCCAGGGTGAAGCCGGGAGAAATTATTGTCTGTTATAAGGAGCAAAAGAGCACTCGCTTTGCTGCCCAGGCTAATGGAAGGAACGTTGCTTCTGTGGTTTATGCCTCCCCGGATGTGGGTCTGGAGGAGACATTGGCCCAATTACGGCAAGATCCCAATGTGCTTTATGCCGAGCCCAACTATGAAATGTATGCTTTGACCGCCCCCAATGACCCCCGCTACGGTGAACAGTGGGGACTGCAGCGGATCAAGGCGGAGGGTGCCTGGGCAGATGCGGAATACATATTAGACGAGAATTCCGCTGATGCGGCCTCGGTGACAATTGCCATCCTGGATACCGGGGTGGACAGCAGCCATGAAGACCTGAGCGGCCAGGTGCTTTCCGGTTATAACGTCCTGAACGGGTCAACAAATGCGGAGGATGATTCCGCCAGCAGCCACGGAACTTTGGTGGCCGGGATTGCTGCCGCTTTTACCAATAACCAGACCGGCATTGCCGGGGCAGCCGGTTCATATCCGGTAAGGGTCTTGCCTGTCAAGGTATTAGATTCGGCAGGTATTGGCAGTATGTACGATGTAGCCCAGGGTATCTGTTGGGCGGTTGATAATGGGGCCAAAATAATCAACCTTAGCTTGGGCGCCCGTTTGCCCGATTACCCGGTAACCCTGGCCGAGGCGATACAATATGCTCAGGAAAGAGGGGTTCTGGTGGTGGCGGCTGCCGGCAACGAAGGGAAAGAAGTACAGGGGTTTTATCCGGCCTGCCTCCCGGGAGTGGTATCTGTCATGGCTTCCGATAAGAATAATTACCGGGCCTCTTTTTCCAACTATGGAGGAATAGTGGAAGTGATCGCCCCCGGAGTGGATATCCTTTCTACGGCCAGGGGGAACGCCTACAGCAAGATAACCGGTACTTCTGCAGCAGCGCCCCTGGTAGCAGGTGCCGCTGCTATGCTGTGGTCCGCTTTGCCTGATAAGACTCCAGCTGAGCTTTCTGACGCGCTGATCAATGCCAGGGAGCAAAATGGTGTTTTCGATGCCAAATTGGCCTTATATAAACTGCAATATCCCCAATACTACTCTTATGCGACCATGGTTGAACCGGCGGACAATAGCCGGGTGGGAGGGACTGTCACCCTAACGGCCAAGGTTTTCAACCCTAATAATGCCGAAAGGGTTGACTTTATCCTGGAAACAGAAGATTGGTCCCAGGAAGAGCAGGTGCTTGGCACCGTCCAACCTATTCCGGACAGCGGGCTTTGCAGTTTGGCCTGGGATACCACCACTTACCCGGATGGAAGGTACTATGTGGTGGCACGTGTGGACGGTTCTCCCGCTTATGGTATTTCTCTTACTGTGGCTAATCAAACCGCCGGGGGTCTTTCCTTGTCCATCAAGAAACCTGATGGAGAGCCGGCTGCTGGAGCCAAGGTGACGGTTTTCCATGCTATCCAGGACGGCGGCCCCGGGAAATACCGGCTAATGGAGGAACGTGACTATCAACCAGCCTATCAGGGCGCAGCCGACCAGGAGGGGAGAGTAAACCTTCCAGCCACACTGGCGATCAACGGTAACGAGTTCTTGGTCGTCGCCCAGGGGACGGAACCGCATTTTCTTTATCATCGGCTGCTGCGTTCTCCCGGTATCTATGAGCTGGATCCGACTCAAGACCCGCTCCTGGCTCAGCCGGTAACGGTGACGGCCAGGAAGGTGGAGGGTGATCCTCTGGCTGGAGCTTTGCTGCTGGCTAAGCTAATAGACGTGGAATTGCCGGAATATTCTTATCTGGAAACCAGTGGTATCATTAGTGAAATACTCATTACCCAGCTTTCTGCCAGCGGGACCGGGCAAGTCTGGCTGACCCCGGGAAATTATGAGTTTCAATGTGTCAGTCCGGAGTATGCTTACTTCCTGCGGCAAAACTGCACGGTGGGAGAAAGGCCGCAGGATTTCTTCCTGTTGCCCAAAGCTGAGGACGTGGCACGGGTTAGCTTGCCAGAAGGGGATTTTCTTCAGATCGGCATCCAACTGAGGGATGAGCAAGCGGGTGCCTTTATCGGCTTTGACAGCATACCAGGAGATCGGGTGCTCACCGTCACCCCTGGCCGATATACCGCCCTGATTGATACCATCAGACGGGACTTGAATAATTATGACTGGTATTTGGAACGGCTTACACCGCCTTTTGATCTGCAAAAGGGTGAGATACATGAGATTTCCCTGGGGGAAGGTTTTAAAGGGGAATTGAAAAAATTTTATGAGGATCGAGAATATTTCACTACTGACGAAACGGCTTATTTCAAACTGCGCTTTTTTGATGGGTCTGCCGGTGACACTGGAAACGTCATTACCTATCTCGGCTATCAGGCTGCTTCCCTAAGCGGCCTGGGATCGGCAACAGGGAGCGCTAAGCCAGCTGCGGTCATCAAGCCGGCAAGTGCTGGGAAAGCCCTTGGGACCGAAGCGGATCTGGAAGGAAGCGAAGGCCTGGCAGAAAGGAAAATGTTGTGTTTTAACCCGGTAAGCGGAGCATTTGAAATAGCCGGCCGGATTGGCACCCAGACGAATGCTTACCTGGAGATCGAAGATGAGCAGGGAGCCGTAGTGGCCTACAGAAATTTTAGTAACTGGTGGAACCATCCGTGGGATACCTGGGATTTTGGTCTACTGGGTTCCTGGTATCCCTATTCCCCAGGTATCTATCATGCCCTCGCCAAGCTGACAGCTGGTCCCTTCGCAGTAGGAAGCCCCGGTGGGATAATTAGCAGTGACCCGCTGAGTTTTGAAGTCAGGGAGCCGGATACAGGGGAACCCTCAGAGGAAGCAGGCTTAAGGGTGAAGATATGCTATGGAGGCGATGAGCTGGCCAGTGATGAACTGGTCCTGCTGGAGAAGTATGGGAACAGCTATGTAACAGTTGACACTTGGGCTGATAAAGTCAGCCCGGATGAGTTTGCCTATCAATATTTTTGGCCGGAAGAAAGTGGAGAATACGCAGTGGCGATACGAGGGTACAAGGACTCAGAGCCTTTCTTTGCCTTTGTTCCCTTTATCGGCGGGGAAGAGCCGTTGGTAGTCGAAGTTGATTTGACTGGTGGATTGCACCGCCTGCTGCTGCAGTTAGAAGAGGGGGCAGGGGGGGTTCCCTCTAAAACCAGCCTGGGTATCTACGGACGGGACAGCAGCGGAGCCCGGGGCGGAGTTACTTTTTCTACTTCTTATTATGGTGAAGTATGGCCGGTCTGGGTGCCGGAGGGAAGCTATACCGTTCAGCTGGGAAAATATGCCACTCAAATAGCCTCCGACAGCTCAGATGGGAATTTATTTCATCTTACTCGTGATATCACTGTAAGCGAAGAAGACCTGGAGGAAATCCCGGTAGTTTTGTCCCTGGACCAGATGGTCCGGCTAACCCCCAAAGTGGATGAGACGGAAGCCGCTGTAACCCAAGGAGACCCGTCTGACTACCTGGTGGGCGGCCTGCTCCTGTACGGACAGGATGGAGGAAGTACGCCCTTCTTCTGGTTGCGGCAAAAGGATCAGACCATCTACCTGCCGGCGGGAAGCTACACAGCCACTGGACTCCTGATCCGTAAACATTATGAAGGAAGCTGGCATTACTGGCTGGAAGGAGAACTGAATCTTACCGGTGACAGGGACTGGCTGCTGGATGATGCCTTTACCTCCAAATTATCCATCGATGCCGGTGAGTACCGGGGAGGGGAGACCCTGGAATCTACCCACGTGATTCAGGACAGCAAGGGTAACCGCCTGATAGCTATGTATATGCCGACGGGTTATGGTATGTTTTCCAATAGTGCTCCACCCCCGGTTCAGCCCCAAAACCACGGGGAAGTTGCCCCGTTCCTGGTCATCAGGGAAGCGGGTGGGGCCGAGGTTTTCCGGGCTAAGGAAGCCCAGCCTAATTATGACATCTTGTTGGAGTGGGACCAATATTCGGGAGTGCTTAGACCTTTTGCACCTACCACCAGCTTCTATCAGGGCAGTTTTCAGGTGCCGGACCAGCTTCCCAGCGGAACCTACCAGGCAGTGCTGGAGCTGGGCGCGGGGCCGGAAGGCCTCTTGGCCAGCGATCCGGTAGATTTCAGCGTTCGCAATGATCAGGCCTCGCCTCGCTTGAACAGCTTGGTGCCGGAACTGACCAACCAGAATACTGTAAACATCTCAGGTACGGCAGCCCCCGGAGCTGTGGTCATCGTTTCTTACCGCTTGGGTACGGGTGAGGCAGTAGCCCTGGATCCGGTTAACGCCGACCCGGTAACCGGCAAATTTAACTTGGAGTTTATCTTACCGGCGGACGGCAGCTATGTCTTTACTGCCCGGGCTATGATAGGTGATATGCAGAGTGCCGAATCTGATCCGGTCACCTTGGTGGTGGACCGTACACCTCCAGGGGCTCCCACCGGTTTCACCGGGACGGTGGAGGACGCCAACCATATCACTTTGAGTTGGGATTCTTCACCAGAACCGGATGTTGTGGCTTATCGCCTGACCCGGGACGGAACCCTTCTGGCAGAGGTGCCGAATGACGGCAGCCGGGTTTATCAGGACAGCGGCTTGACGGCGAATACCACGTATAACTACGCTCTGGTGGCGGTAGATGAAGCAGGAAACCTTTCCCAGGCCAGCGGGCTCAGTATAAAAAGCGGTGCAGCCGGGGACAGTATACCTCCGGCTGCACCAGCCCAGCCTCAGGTCTTATACAGACTGGGCGGCATGGCGGATATTTACTGGCAGCCTACTACGGATAATATCGGTGTGGCTGGCTACAAGATCTTCCGGGCGATGGGCGACGGCGAGCCGGAGGAGAGGGGAAGCGTCTCCGCCGATCAGGTGTTGGAGTTCCAGGACCAGGGGCTGCTGGCGGAGACACGCTATGTTTATACCATTCGGGCCTTTGATGGAGCAGGGAATGAATCGGATCCCAGTCCGGCATATGAATTGACCACACCGGCCCTAAGCAATTCTCTGGTGAGTTACCGCTTCCCTTTAGATGGGGGACGGTCAGACCTTGGACTGGTCAATCCGGGAACAGTGATTACTGTCAAACTGGTCGGTGAAAAAGGGAGACAGGGAAGTGCGGAAGTAACTTATATACTCGCTCCCGATGAGAACAGTGCGACTTGGCCCGAGGCCAGGACTGTGGTTACCCCGGTCTTTTTGTCCGAAAGGGTTGATTTGCCAGGTACATATCAGGGAACATTTACTGTGCCGGAAGGGAGCGTTGAGATAAGCTCTATTACCGGTATCTTGACAGACGGTGCCGGGCATGAATCCCTGCGGCAGACTGCAGCCAACCTGCCCCTGCAAGTAGCAGGCATACTGCGGGTTGAAATTAGCTTCGATGATCTGGAACAGCTAAGCGGTTTTCCCTTGATGGTGGAAAGTCCCACAACCGGGCAGAGCAGCATCCGGTATTTGGATGGTGCAGCAGGGATTTACTTCTTTTCCGGTTTGAAGCCGGCCGAGGATTATTCTGTAAGTCTAAGGAATAATAATTATCGGTTGATTATTAATGAGACAGGAATAGCGGTCCCAGCCGGCAGGGAAGCAATAATCCAGGGCGAACCCATTAAATCGGCCAGCTTGCGGGTGCAGGTGCTGGACCACCAGGGAATGCCGGTGGAAGGGGCTGCCGTCAGCTTCTATAACAGCTATACGGGAACAAGTACGGCAACGACTGACTCCGCAGGATATGCGGAGAGCGGATCGGATTCCCTGGCCGGGGAGGAAGTGTCTGCGATTGTCACCCTCAGCGGTCGGAGCGAATCCGTGCCCTGTTATAACCGGGAGGAAGCCAAATATACCCTGGCCGCCGGTCTCAATGAAAAGGTCATTCATCTTCAGCCTCTGCCTACTGGCACTATCACGGGGATAACGAAATTGGACACGACAGGCGAGCCTTTAAGGGGAGTCATAGTGACAGCTGCTCAGTACCTGGAGGGCAAGAGAAGTCTTACCACTACCGCAGTTTCCGATGAGGAAGGACGCTATACCCTCACAGTACCCACTGGGCTGGTGACAGTGTCCGCCAGTACTTCGACAGCAAAATACGTCGAGGATAATGTTCGATCTGTGTGGTTATCAGAAGGCGGCTTGGCGGAACTGGACTTGACCCTGTCTGCCGTGGGCAAGGCACAGGTGGACGTGACCATTCAGACCAAATATATTGACCAGGAAGAAACTGTCATCCGGGACATGAATTGGGCAACGGCGGTACATTATCGCCTGAAGGGCACAGATGCCATGGGCACAATTTCCAGAGACTATCCACTCCAGTTGAGGGGTGCACCCGGGGATGTACTGAGCATCTCTGTAGACGGGGTGGAAGCGTTCTTGCCCCAGCAGGAGCTAAAAGTAACACTGGATGATAAACGCCAAGGGGAAGCGATCTTCCGGCTGGAAGAGCAGGGGCGGATTATAGGACGGGTGTTGGATGAGAATGGACGGCTTTTGGACCTGTCTGACCCTCTTTTGAGCCAATACCGGCTTTTCCAGGGCAGATTATATGAGCTTAATTCAAGCGGGCAGAGGAGCTTTGTGTGCTACGTTCCGGTTAACGACGGCTCCTTCCGGATTACCGTACCCCGGCTGGGCCGCTACCTGCTGGATTTTTATTACGACCCGATGTTTTCTGTTAATAGTGGAGAGCATCCGACCTACACCGCTGTTTTGGGCCCCATCACCGTCAACCAATACCAGATTACGGATCTGGGGGATGTAGAGCTGACCTATAATGAGGCCACCAACGTGCGGGGCTCCCTTTTCACCAGCCAGGCAGAAGCTGCTCCTGGTGGAATGGTACGCCTGGGAGCCGAAATCGGCTTGTATGAGACGATGAATGACTGGACGCTGCAGAATACGGTCTTCAAACTGGCACTGCCGGCCGGCTGCCAATTGGTGGAGGGGAGCATGGTGTTCGATGGCCGGGAGATAAACGTTGAGATGCCAGCAACAGCCGGGAATCCCATCACAGCAGATCTAGGGGATGTGGTTTTAAAGAAAGGGCAAACAAAGGTGCTGAATTGCCTGGTGTTGCTGGATGATCCCCAGCAGGCAAGCCGGCTGATGTTTGGGGGCAGTCTGGATTGGAATGCCGGTGCGTGGCACAAGGAACTGGCGGCAACTGAGGTCAGGATCAGCAAGCTGACCCTCAATGCTCCGGCAGTGCTGGTGACGCCGGAGACCACTGTCAGCGGCCGGGGACCGGCTGGTGCTACGGTACGGGTCTATGACGAGACTCTACTTTTGGGAGAAACAATAATTTCTCCCGGAGGCTACTGGTATCTTCGAGTAACACTGCCAGATAAAGGGAATCCGGTCAGGCACCGGCTCCACGCGACGTCATACTGGCAAGACTTAGACTATTGCAGCGATACGCTGGATATCTTATTTGATCCTGATGAACCGGTACTTACGGAAGTGATAATAAAACAGGGAGGTGGCCCTGAGCTTCATTTTGCTCCTACCGATGGAGTTGCCCGTTTCCCATATGTGGTTGTGCCTAACGCAGGTGGTGTGGAGCTTACCCTGAAGTTCAACCAAGCGAACCGGGTCAAAAACGCGGAAGTATCGGTTTTTCCCTACAGCAGTCCGGCTGTCAAACAAAGCAATGGGGACTTCAAAGCGACAGTCAATTTTTACGGGTACCAGTTAGGGGCGGTGTATCTGAAGTATGAGACCAAAAAGGATCCCACCGAGTTGAAGGAGATGGAAACACCGACGGAAGAGCAGCTGCGTAACCGGCTGTCCTGGCAGCTGCAGGACTTGGCCTATGAGACCATAGAGACCGAGGAAGAAAAAGAGAGAGAGGGAGTAAGACCTCCCGAGGACTGGCCTGAAGAGGAAACTCCCTGTTCCGCCGGAGTGAAATTTACTCTGCCCCAGCTGCCGGATATCGATGGCCGGGTAGAGATGACAGTGGCCCGGGATGTTACTTACTGGCCCACGGCGGAAGAAGTGCAGGAGGCAAATGAGACCGGGATCCCGGTATACGGCTTTAAAATGACCGGTTCCCAGATAACCGTCCCCAGCAATTCCTATACCATCTGGGTGGAGGGATATATCCCCCAGGCCTATCTTGATTCCGCTGCTGCCGAGGCGGGGATGGTAAGCGCAACTGGGGTAGGAGATTTGGCCCATGTAGGGGCAAAGGTCGTTTTCACTGAACGAAACGGCAAGCTGTTCAATGCTGCCGATTGGAGCATGAACCTGAAGGATGGCTTGGGTGTACCCGGGAAACTGGATGAACTGGGCCGCCTGGTGGATCAGGCGGCAGGCTGCGGCCGCTTGAGCAACATGTATAAGGACCGGCTTGACCGTTTGGCGACCAAGCTAATGATTGGAGAAGGAGCCAAGGCAGGCATGATGTTGGGCGGTACCTTGCTAGGACCGGCAACCTTTGGTGTTGGTACCCTGCTTATCTTTGCTGCCAGCAAAGCCATGGAATATGCAATTGATAAACAGATTGAAAAAGACATAGCCCAGGTAAAACAGGACATGGCCAAGGACGATGAATGCAAGAAGGATGAGCAGAATAACGACAACAATGATAATGACAACAACGACGAAGATTCCCGGGACCGGAAAAAGAAAAAGATAGCTGATCCCACCTGGATTTGGGATCCCAGCGGTACTGTCTATGAGGCGGTTCCCGAAAATCCTTTAGCCGGGGTGCGGGCTACCATCTATGAGCAGGTCCTTGGGCAGGACGGCACAGTCAGCATGATGCCCTGGAACTCTCAATGGTATGGGCAGGAAAACCCCCTGTATACGGGGAGCAATGGCTATTACGGCTGGGATGTGCCTCCGGGTGAGTGGCAGGTGGTTTACGAGAAGGATGGTTATATCAGAGCTCAGAGTGAAGTGATGACGGTACCACCGCCCCGGACTAATGTAGATATTGGTATGAAGAGTCTAGCAGTGCCTGCGGTGCAAGCGGTAACTGCAGCAGGTGGAGGAAGCCATGTGGACATCAGCTTTGACCGCTACATGCTGGCAGGTACTTTGAATACCGGCGCCATCAGTCTTGTTTCCATAGGTGGAGAAGAGTCAGAATTTGTACGAGGTCAGGTCTATGGAGTAGAAACTGTCATTGATCCTCAAAACAGTGGAATCCTGTTGACCAGGAAAGCTCGTTTTGAGCCGGAAGAACCTCTTACAGTGGGAAATGTCTATCAGGTACTGGTCAGAGGAGCCGTCCAGAGCTATGCCGGTATTCCTATGGGAAATGATTACCAGGTGAACGTGACGGTCCCAGGAGAAATTCCTCCTGTTGGAGAAGTGAGCAATGCCCAGGCTGTTGCCGGTGATCAGATGATTACTGTTTCCTGGAGTGATCCAGGGGCAGAAAACCTAAGTCAAATTAAGCTTTACTGGAAAGCTGTAGGAGCAGGAGAAGATCTGGGTACCCAATCTCTAGATAAAGGTGCGCTGA
>JAAYNQ010000008.1 GCA_012520725.1 Syntrophomonadaceae bacterium
GTACGGTGGAGAAGGTGAAGGATATTCCGTCCCGGGCATGGCGATATTCCAGGGCGGCTACCGAGTTTAAAGCAGCCAAAGCCCCATGCTCTTCCCGGCCGTGTAAAGGATTAGCCCCTGGAGCCAGCGGCTGACCCGCAGCCCGGCCATCAGGGGTGGTGCCGGTATGTTTTCCGTACATTACATTAGAGGTAATGGTGAGAATGGAAAGGGTATGATCGGCATTCTTGTAGGTCGGGTATTTTTTTAGGTTTTGGATGAAATCTTCTACCAGGGAGGCGGCAATTTCATCCACCCTGGGGTCATCGTTGCCGAATTTGGGAAAATCTCCTTCAATGGCAAAGCCGGTAATCAAGCCCCGTTCATCCTTAATGGCCTTAACCCGGGCATATTTGATAGCGCTTAAAGAATCGGCGGCTACGGAAAGGCCGGCAATACCAAAGGCCATGTAATGATCAATTTTGCTGTCATGCAGGGCAAATTGGGCTGCTTCATAGGCATATTTATCATGCATATAATGAATGACATTCATGGTATTGACATAAAGCTCGCACAACCAATCCATCTGGTTTTTCAAGCGATGCCGGACTTCCTCATAATCCAGCACCGGGTCCTGGTAAACTGAGCTTTCCATTCCTACCTGTTCACCGGTGATCTCGTCCCGACCTCCATTTATGGCATAGAGCAAGAGTTTGGCTAAATTGCAGCGGGCTCCAAAAAACTGGGTTTCCTGCCCAATTCTCATAGCGGATACACAGCAGGCAATGGCATAATCATCCCCATAATATCTGCGCATAAGGTCATCATTCTCATACTGCAAAGCACTGGTGTCGATAGAAAGCTCACTGCAGAAACGCTTAAAATTGAGGGGGAGATTATTGGACCATAGTATGGTCATATTAGGCTCTGGAGCGGGACCCAGGTTGTAGAGGGTGTTGAGCATCCTGTAGGAAGTACGGGTTACCAGTGGACGGCCGTCTAGCCCCATTCCTCCTATAGATTCTGTGATCCAGTTGGGATCACCGGCAAAGAGCTCGTTATATTCCGGGGCTCGTAGATGCCTGACCAGGCGCAGTTTTATGACCAGCTGGTCTATTAACTCCTGGGCCCCAGTTTCATCGATCAGGCCCAGGCTCTTATCCCGTTCAATATAGATATCCAGGAAGTTGGCGATGCGCCCCAGGCTCATGGCCGCTCCGTTTTGTTCTTTAACGGCCGCCAGGTAGGCGAAGTATAACCACTGCACCGCTTCCCGGGCATTGGAGGCAGGAACGGAAATATCAAAACCATAAAGAGCTGCCATCTCTTTCATAGCTTGCAAAGCCTTCATCTGATGGAAAATTTCCTCCCGCAGCCTAATGGAATCAATGTCCATTCTCCGGCCCATAGAATCCAGGTCCTTTTGTTTGGCCTCCAGCAAGCGATCCACCCCATAAAGGGGAACCCGGCGATAATCCCCGATGATTCTCCCTCTCCCATAGGAATCAGGTAGGCCGGTTATTATTCCCACCCGGCGGGCCAGCCTCATTTCAGGAGTATATACGGCAAAGACTCCGTCATTGTGGGTCAGGCGATAGTTGCGAAAGAAATCCACTATCTGCTCATCCGGAGTAGCACCATAAGCTTGACAGGCTTTTATAGCCGGGCTTAACCCCCCGAAGATATTTATAGCCCTTTTCAGAGGTTGATCGGTCTGCAATCCTACTATGATTTCCAGTTCCCGGTCGATATAGCCGGGGGCATGGCTGAGTATGGTGATGGGGGTTTCGGCATCGACCTTTAATACTCCTCCATTCTTGTATTCGGCTCTTA
>JAAYNQ010000126.1 GCA_012520725.1 Syntrophomonadaceae bacterium
CCGGCGGTTGGTCGAAGACCGCCCCTGCAGAGGTGGCCCGGGGTCCATGATCAACGTAGCAAGTTGGTAGGGGCGACCTGCGGTCGCCAGCAGTGATTGCCTATTTTGGGTGATAAACCCTTATCGTGTAAAACCCAGAATCAGCAAAAAAAGCCAGTGAGAAAACTAATGGCTATACCGGCGGGCGGTCGAAGACCGCTCCTACAATCCTGGCGGCAGAAGTACAGAGTTGATTATCATTCGTAATTGCTGTTATCCGCTGTTGGAGGAGGGAGAGGAAATTTAATGTAGAAAACCGTGCCATCTTGGCCAGTCTCCACCTCCAACTGTGCCCCATGCCGTTCCACTATGCTATAACAAACAGCCAGACCTAATCCAGTACCTTTCTCTTTGGTAGTAACAAATGGTTTACCCAGCTTTTCCAGTATGGAAGCATCAATACCGCTTCCCTGATCCCGAATTGACAATAGTATGCCATCTTTTTCGGTAGAGGTACTGATGGTCATGGTTCCTGGTTTTGACATGGCTTCCAATCCATTTCGCACTAGATTGAAAATTAGCTGCCGGGTCTGTTTGAAATCCAGCGGGATAATCGGGACTTGCCCCAGGTTTAGTTCCATAGAATGATCATGCTTTTTGGCCTCAGCCGAGAGAATTAAGAAAGAATTTTCAATTATGGTATTCAGGTTTTCCGGCTTTAACTCGGTATGCAGGCCTTTGCCCAGGGAGAGAAAGTCAGTGATGATAGAATTAGCCCGGTCGATTTCCTCAATCATCAAATCAAAATATTCTTTGTTGCCGTTAAGGGCTTCATTTTCGTTCAAAAGCTGAAGAAATCCTCGTACCGTGGTCATAGGGTTCCTGACCTCATGACCTATGGCGGCAGCCATTTCACCTATTATCCGGTATTGATCCAATCGGGCCATGGTTTTCTGCATTTCCCGGTGTTCGGTAAGATCGGTAAGGGCTCCCAGGATACCAATGGGGCTACCTTCATTGTCATGGATAATAGCCTTATTTATTAATAGATCAACCTGACGGCCATCGGCAAATTCGATTATGCTGTTATAGCTTAAACGCTTGTTTTCACTATTCAACAGATCCTGGTCTGAGGCATGCAAAGCTTCAATTTGCTCTTTGCTGTACATACTGCGGTGGTGTTTACCAATAAGCTCTTCTCTGGCTTTACCCATCAGCTCTGCAAAAGCCCGATTGCATTCGATAAGTATGCCTTCCAGGCTCCGGTAGTAAACGGGGTTAGGAATAGTTTCTATTAGGGTCTCCAAAAACTTAACCTGTTCCAAAAGCCTGGTTTCTGCATTGCGTTGAGCTGTAATGTCCAGTATTATCCCGGCCAAGCCAGCCGGAACTCCCTCTGTATTATGATACACCGTCCGGTTGATTATCACATAGCGTATACTGCCATCGGCGTGGCGGAACCTGATGGGGGCTTGATTACTGGAACTAGCGCTTAAGTCTTTCTCCTCTAAATGCCCGGCCAGATAATGCTGCCACAGGTCCATACATTCAGGTAGCTCTTCTGCTCTTCGACCTATTATTTCGTCCCGTTTTTTCCCGATATAGTCCTCAAAGGCCTGGTTGCACTTAAAGTAATGTCCCTTGGTATCCAGGAAAAAAATAGGGGCTGGAATTATATCAGTTAAAAACTGTTGGAAGTGAAGCTGGGTTTGCAGTTGACGTTGCATTTCTCTTTTTTCCGATATGTTGGTTAATACCCCTACAATACCCGCAAAATTGCCTGCCATATCGAAGAAGGGAGCACGGTTTATCATAAAGTCCATAGTTGAACCATCAGGCTGTCTAAAACTATATTCATGGTGGACAGGACGGGGATCGTCAATTAGATCCTGCTCCAGCTTCCATATTTTGTCCAGATCAAAAGGCTCCAGATAGGGGGAGAGAATAGCAATATCCCTATTGATTATATCTTCCCGGCTGCTTCCTACATACATTTCAAAAGCCTTGTTACAATTGATAAAACGTCCCTCCGGGTTTTTGAAAAATATGGGATTAGGAATGGTATCGATAAGGGTTTGCATAAACTCCAGCTGATTGCATAATTGATCCCGGGTATCAATTATTTCGGTAATATCTTCAAAAAAAGCAGCAAATTCCCCTGGTGCTGGAGAAAAGAGAGTGAATTCAAATATTTGCTGGCGAGGATGATAATAGTATTGAAAACGATCCTGCTCTCCGGGCTTAAGCTTCTGGCAAGATTTATCCCAGCTTTCAGCAATATTAGGAAACAAACTGTGCACCGATTGCTCGCGCAGATCCAGTTTGGTTTTGCTCAGCATTTTTTCCACTGCCCTATTGTGGTCGATAAGAATATAATCAGGCTGGCCTTTGGCATCCAAAATCTGGTGGCAGAGAATAAGACCCGCCTGGGTACTGGAAAACAAGGAACGATAACGCTGTTCACTTTCTTGTAAAGCTAGTTCCGTTTCTTTCTCATCGGTTCTATCAATTCCTATTAAGACATATTTCCAATCTTGTATATTGTAAAGATTGCCAATATCGAAACATGAAATCCATTTATCACTATTATTTTTGCACCTAAAACGCGCATTCCATTCTACTGTGGGGGAGCAATTATTTATCTTTTTATAATATTCATCCCTTATTGTGGGGTCTGGAAATAGCTTCGAAAAAATCTCATTGTTGTTCAGGACTTCTTCTCTGGAATAACCAATCAGTTTTTCTGCCACCGGATTCCAGAACACAATGTTTAACTCTTCATCTAAAGCCCAAGCCATAAAAGGCAGCTTATTAAAAATTCCTTGGCTTCTATGTCCTGCATTATTGCTTTTGCTGTTTATTTCCGAAGCTGGTAGAGGCATAGCAGCACGCGGTTTTGACTGCAACTCTTCCCCCGGGGTTAAATCCCGGGCCGAGGCTTGAATCAGGCCGGGATTGAGATAATGGCAAATCCAGTGTAATTGACGAGTTTCACCATATTTATTGTGTTGAAGGGTTTGAAAGCTGATCTGTTTTTTCCCCTGCTGCAGGCTTTCTAATTGGGATTTCAACTCCTCCTGCTGGGATGGTTGAAAATAATCAGAAAAAAAGGGCCGGGGCTGCCCTTCATCGATTAGAAAAAAATTATCAAAGGCAGCATTGCTGAATTGGAGAACAAAATCGGACTGGAAAAGACAGATCAAGTCCGGTTGCAAGTCCAGGTAGTCTAAATATTCCCCTGGTACATGATGATCATTTTGCGTATAATTGGAGCTGTGGTCCATTAATGAATCCTGGGATTTATTACTGGCTGCCTTTCCCACTGGTAACCCTCCCGTAAATGGAATTCTACTATAATTATTGCTGCGATTTTATTCGACGTCCATCATTATTATCTTACTCGCAATTACAAAAAAAGACAAACCATTTTACTGGATAGTATTATTTGCCGGAAAAAAGGCTCAAATTTAAAAGCAAGAAATCTTGAGCACAAATAAGTTATATAAATTTTTTTCTTAAGGAATGAGGCACTTCCAAGCCATGTTTTTCCATTAAAAGGCGGTCCCCCATTATATCCTGCGGCATACCATCAGCAGCTATTTTACCTTGGTCCAGTATTACTACCCGGTTGCAGGTTTCCAGTACAAACTCCAGATCGTGTGATGCTATCAAGACCGCTTCCTGTTTATGCGTATTAATAAAATTGATTAAGCGGCGCCGGTACCTTAGATCCAGATTGGAGGTGGGTTCATCATAGATTGCTAGTTGAGACTGCATGGCCAGGATACCCCCGGCTATAGCCACCAGCCTTTTTTCGCCTCCTGACAATTGCTGAGGTGCTCTCCGGGCCAGATGCTGAATTCCCAGCAACCTCAGAGCTTCATTGACTCGCTGGTTTATTTGTGCATGAGCCAGTCCCATGTTGCGAGGTCCGAAGGCTATATCATCAAACACCGAAAAATTAAAAACCTGATCATCACTATCCTGAAAAACCAGGCCCAATTTAGAATTAAAAGTCCCAGGTACTACCTTTTGTTCTTTAAGATAGATTTCCCCCGCCAAAGGATTTTCCACCCCAGCGATAAGCAAAAACAAAGTGGTTTTTCCAGCCCCATTGGGTCCCAGTATTCCAATTTTATCATCCTGAAAGACCTCCAATGATAGTCCATCCAGAATTAACTCATTCTTTTTGTAGGAGAAACTAAGCTGGGATATTTGTAAGACTGGATCGCTCATTGTTAAACCCCCGGCATATTAAAATAAAGCTGTATTAAAGCTATCAAAAAGGCCAGAAAAGAAAACGAATAAAACAGAACCTTATCCTGGAAATTCCAGGTAATATTTGAAGTCGGGCCAGATTCACATTTATAGCCCCTGACCGCCATTGCTCTATAGACTCGGTCTGATTGTTCAAAACTGCGGACCAGAATAGCTCCGATCAGAATACCATACTGCTTTAAGTTGCTCAAGCCCTGGGTGGAGAAACCTCTTACAGTCAGGGCTCTTTTCATCTGTTCCAGCTGATCATTCAAAGTATAGAGGTAACGCAAGGTAAAAAGAATCATATCAGCCAATATTCCTGGCAGGCCCAGATCGCGCATGGCGTTAATCAGAAGCAGCAAAGGGGTAGTGGCCAGGAGCACTGCTATCAGAGCGAGCATGCACATAAGGCGACTAAGTATAAGCAGGATGGCCACCAAGCCCTCCTGAGTAATTGGCAGTGGTCCCAGGTAGAGCTGGGGCTGCCCTTTAGAAAAAAAGAGCAAGATGAGTCCTATTAGCAATACTGGAAACGCCGGGATCTTCCATCGATGCAACAGGCATTTAGCAGGTAAGCCGGATAAAGAAAAGATTATGCTGCTGGTTAAAAGCATAGCCATAACCAAAGCCAGGCTTTTAACCATAGTAAATGATAATAGCAAAAGGGAAAAAGCAATTATCTTGGCTCTGGGCTCCCAATGACAGAAGATGGATTGGTTGGGTTCAGGATTAATCAGTTTTTCCATAAAGAGCCTTCCTCTCTATATCTTTAGGCATGGTCAGAGCAGGTAGGATTTATCAGTATTTACAAAAAAGCCTTGCTCAAATAGTATTATCCGATTGGAGCAGTGAAGGCTTGACTTTCTGAATATAATTGAGTGCCAAAGCAGTTATCAGACCTTCAACCAAGGCCAAGGGTATATGGGCAGCAACCACGGCCATGATGGCTACCCGCTCAGCTTCAGCATTAATCTGACCTGGAATAAAAGCAATTAGGATAAGGGCAAACAGCATAACGCTAAGGGCTAATCCCAAGAAACCAATAATGAAGCCCAGGATAGAGTTAAGCAACTGCCTGGATTTTCGGAATTTTGAATAAAGGAAGGCAGTGAGCATGGCGGGCAATCCCATAATAAGCGCATTAATTCCCATAGTGGTAAGCCCACCGTGTCCGAACAGGACTGCTTGCAAAAATAGGGCTACCAGGACTGCAGGAAAAGCAAAATATCCCAGCAAGGCTCCCAGCAGACCGTTTAACAACAGGTGTATGCTGGCTGGGGGAACCGGAATACTGATTAGGGAAAGCAGAAAAAAGGCCGCAGTAAGGAGAGAAGCCTTGGGTATATTCCGGATCTTGTCCTCAGCCTGATTTATTCTTTTGATGGAAAAACTTGTGGCCAGAAATGTTACCCCATAGCCTGCCAGACAAACGCTGGTCGAAAGCATTCCATCCGGTATATGCATTTATCTGCGCTCCCTTTTGAAATAGAGTGCTGTTCCAACCAAGCCCCACAATACCGCTATTACCATAAGCAAGATCTGGGTAGTACTATAGGCGGTACCGGAAGAGGAGTTCATTTGCCCTCCTATATCCAGCTTGATGTTTCCTCCGTGCCCTGCTTGGCGGAATTGTACGGTCCATATTCCCGGTTTAGTAAGGTCGGGGGTAAACAAATATTGCCCCTGCTCATCGCTAGTGCCGGTAACCCAAGGATTTTTGGGGTCATCCGGAGCATAAATGCTTACCTGGGCCTCTGATAGGGGAGAACCATCAACAAAAGAGCCGGTGATTAAATAACTGAGGTTGGCCTCATACTTGAATTCAACCCCATGAGCTAAAGCGGTCAGAGGTGAAATACTTACCAAGTGTAAGGCCAGTATCAGGATAAGCGTAAGTCGTTTCATTATGCTGCTCCTCCATTCTCCAGTTCAACAGCAAGAGGGTGACCTTCGCCGGCATGTCCCAAGCTAGGAAGGATGGTCAGGTATTGCTGGTATTCGGCTGCTGAAAGATACTCAGTCTGGTCGTTACCATTTATATCCTGCTTAATAGTTTAACTCATGCCTGAGGCTTTTGTCACCATCAAGATATTGAAGATATTAGTAGGGGTTATTTGAGAAAGTTAAGTCAACATTTTAAGCAGTAATAGATCTCTCAAAATGTGTTATATTGAATCCGGGAGGTAAAAGATAATGAAATACAACTGGCCAGATATAGCAGTGTGGCGGGGAATGCGGGAAATGCCCTGGAACCGCCCCTTTATGATGAAGGTTTACTTGTATATTGTAGACGGTTTGCTTATTGACACCGGTCCATCCACTTTGGCTCGGGAATCCAGTGATTTTTTTAATAGCCATCCTATCCAGCAAGTAGCCCTCACTCATATTCATGAAGATCATGCGGGTATGGCAGCCTATTTGCAGGAAAAAATCAAGGTACCCTTTTATCTACATGATGAATCCATAGCTGAAGCCCTGGTAGAGCCACAGCTGTCAGCTTATCGCCTGAATTTTTGGGGAAGACGTCCGGCATTTAAAGCCCAGCCTATGCCCGATGTGATAAAATGCAGCCGGTATTCTTTTCAAGTAATTGATACTCCCGGGCATCATCCGCACCATAAAGCCTTTCTAGAATCGGAGCAGGGATGGTTATTCTCCGGCGATCTCTTGGTAACTATTAAACCCAGAAGCGTTTTTTCCGGGGAGAATATGAGTGCCATGATCAGCTCACTGGAGAAATTGGATAAAATGGACTTTGACACCGTATTCTGTTCCCATACTGGACCACGTAACAACGGTAGACAAGTGTTAAAAGAGAAATTAGATTATCTGCTGGGTCTTAAAGATAAGGTACAAAGCCTGAGAAAACAGGGGTGGCATGATGAGGAAATTGATAGATATCTCTTTCCTGAGTCCAGCCCCTTGGATAATATTACTGAAGGGGATTTTTCATCCCTGAACATTGTCAGTACTCTGTGATATATTAAAGGTCTACACCCGAAAAATGCTTTATTCCAATTTACTCAGTATTTATAATGGCCCAATAATTCTAGGGGCACTGTTTGACGGTCCGCCTAAGGCTCAATCAGAAAAATCCTATTCCCTGTTTTCCCTGTTCATAGGTTTGCCTGGTTGAATAAGAAGCGGAGCGTAGCGTTACAGCAGCGATCATTAGCAGGCTAAATCCTGGTGGAGACGGCAATAAAGATGATTATTCGGGCCTTTACTGAAGACTAGCTATAGGATTCAATGTCATATATAAAATGGACATTAAGAAGGATTTCAGCAATTACCAATAGAATATAAAATATATAAGACAGTTGAAAAAGGCTTTATCCAGATATAGTCGATGTTTCTAATCGCCTAATACTCTTACGGGTCGGTTTATAACTGCCCGTTCGCTTATAGCCTGCTAAACTTGCTGCTGTTCTCTCATGGGGATTGTTTGAACCGTATATAATATTGCAGCCCCTGCCAAAAGTCGTAAAGGAGCAGGCTCAAGAGATAAATAGCGTCGCTAGGATTGGCATGGGCAACAGCATTAGTCAGTGGCTAAGCCGGCAGCTTGAGTTTATTAGCAATGGGAACCTCCTGTTCTGGCCTTTGCTGCTCTAAGGGGAGAAGAGGATCGGAAGGCATTGGTTCAGTACAGGAGGTTGTCAAATGTTTGATATACATTGACCTTTATTCAGCTAAAGGGATTTCTAAACCGGTATTAGTTTTTTTATATAGCATAACACCCGTATGTCTCACCTGATCAAATAACCAACCTACATGATCCGAGAACACAAGTGAGAATGAAAAATTTTGCCTATAACGGGCGGGCGGTCGAAGACCGCCCCTACCATCC
>JAAYNQ010000009.1 GCA_012520725.1 Syntrophomonadaceae bacterium
CTTCTCTTTTTTGGGCCTTACCTTTCATTAATTATCCCTCCTCTATCATAAATACTGGCATTAACACTCTAGTTTACCCTTTAATGGCATAATTATACCAGAAAAAGAAAAAGGGCTGAGCAGCCCCCAAAACTCTTGGAACAATCCGCCAGGAAAAAGGCACATATGAATTAAAAAACTACATTACTATTGGGTTTATCCCCTATTTCCCTTCTAGGCCGCATTGGGAGAAGCATCCTCCCTTGCCTTCCGGCGGCGATATACCTGCACTAACAATGCGATTAGCAGCAAAGCCACCCCTATTAAATCAGTTTTAAGATTGGGGTCTATCATCAACAGGCCGCCGATAAATAATAGTATCCTTTCCACCCATCCGGTGGGAACAAGGAAAAACCCCGAAACCGAAGCAGCAACTCCTAGCATACCGGTAACTGAGGTTAATATAATCAATAAAACAGCAGGCAGGGTGGTGTCTACCATCAATAAAGCCGGGGATAAAACAAAGATATACGGTATAAGGAATGCGGCAATAGCCAGCTTGGAAGCATTTATTCCGGTTTTCATCGGGTCACTCCCAGCTATCCCCGAACCGGCAAAGGCAGCTAAAGCCACCGGGGGAGTCACATCGGCTATTATGCCAAAGTAAAAAGTAAACATATGGGCAGCAATAACCGGCACTCCCAGCTGGATGATGGTGGGAGCCGCAATAGTAGAAGTTATAACGTAATTGGCGGTGGTAGGGACCCCCATTCCCAAAACTATCGAGGTGATCATAGTGAAGAACAGGGTGGGCAGCAACAATCCATTGGCCATATCAATCAGTACCGAACCCAGTTTAAGTCCCAATCCGGTTTTGGTTACCACGCCAATAATAATACCAGCTGTGGCACAGGCTATAATTACCCCCAGGGCAGAGCGGGCCCCGTCTTCCAATCCCTGAATGATGTCCCGCCAGGATATGCGGGTAGAAGATCTTAACATGGAAGCAGCTACAGTCAGTGCAATAGCCCATAAAGCAGCCCGCATGGGGGTTTTCCCGCTCACCAAAAGCCATATGACGGCAATAAGGGGTATGGCCAGGTGTCCTTTTTCCCGCAACACTCTGCCGATCTTGGGCAGTTCTTCCCTGGACATACCTCTTAATCCTTCTTTTCTGGCCTCAAAGTGTACGCAGAGCATAACCCCGGTGAAATACAAGAGGGCTGGTATAACAGCGGCTTCTACCACTCTGACATAAGGAATTCCTACAAATTCCGCCATTAGAAAGGCGGCAGCCCCCATTATAGGCGGCATCAGTTGTCCTCCGGTTGATGCTGCTGCTTCTACCGCACCGGCAAATTCCGGTTTATAACCCAGCTTTTTCATCATGGGAATAGTCAGACTTCCGGTTCCGGCCACATTAGCCACTGAACTACCGGATATGGTTCCCATCAAGCCGCTGGAAATAACAGCTACTTTGGCCGGTCCTCCTCGGGCCCATCCGGCTAGGCCGTTGGCCAGGTCTATGAAAAATTTTCCTAAACCAGTCTTTTCCAGGTAGGCACCAAAGAGTATAAAGAGAAATATAAAGGTAGCCGACACCCCCAGTGGAATACCAAATATCCCTTCAGTAGTAAAATACAGATGTCCGGCCAGACTGGGTAAAGTAACCCCCCGGTGGGCAAAGGCCCCGGGAATGTTGGGTCCGGCAAAAGCGTAGGCCAAAAAAGCACTGGCAACAATGACTATAGGCCATCCCACCACTCGCCGGGCAGCTTCCAAGACCATCAATACTCCCAGTACACCCACCACCATATCGGTAGTAGTTGGCATCCCAGACCTATACACCAGTTGCTGATAGAAAATCACTATGTACAAGGGTAAGGCGGTAGCCATCACTGCCAACAGGGCATCGATGGGATGCATCTTATTGCGAGGCCAGGCTTTGCGACCAGGAAATAATATGAAAACCAGGGCCATGGCAAAAGCCAGGTGTATCGATCTTTGTATATGAGCATCCAGCACTCCGAAAATAGCGGTATACAATTGGAATAGAGAAAAAGTGATGGCAATAAGTGATACTATCCACTTCCATAAACCATCATAGCGCCGGTAATTGGATTCTGGATCATATTTGGCCAAGACCTGCTCCGCGTTTACCTTTACTTCCTCTAGCGATTGGGACCGCCCCTCATCCTCGGGCTCTAGTTGCACCCTTGCTGTACTATTATTTTCCATCGATATAAACCCTCCTGATATATCCCCTTAGTAACTCCGGGACCGTATAATCCTTTACTTTTATAACTAATTTGGTCCCGGATAAAAAGTAATCCCGAAACCTATATTCTTGGCCGTGATAAAACAGCTCTTGCTGAGCCAGATCGACAAAACCAATATTAATAATATCAAATTTACGCTTCAAATCACTTAGTAAATATTTGCCATTGATATGATGGAGCTTACCTTCCTCCGGCACAAAGGGCAAACCAACCCCGAAGGATTCATAGGTAGTAGAGGTTAGGAGTAATTGATTGTCCGGTGTAGCAGTAAAATGCTCCTGCACCGGGGTTTTCTGTACTGAATGAAGATATTGGTAGTCAAAGTCCCGGCCATGGAACAAGGGTATTATCAATACTTCTTCTCCCTGCTGCTCGGAAACAGTCAGCACTGGAATATGTATTAGCTGGGACAGCATTAATATAATACTCAGGCCCAGGACCGAGATGATAGACCACCATATTTTTCGAGTCATTTACAGCATCTGACTCCTTTAAAGCTCATTGAAATATTTTTCTGCACCTGGATGGAGCGGAATGGATATTCCCTCCTGGGCTGTTTCAAGGCTTACCGATTTACCGGCAGTATGAGCGGCGGCTAGTTTATCCAGGTTTTCAAAAATGGCTTTGGTGATATTGTAAGCCATTTCTTCGCTCATCTTATCGGTAGTAGCCAGCATGGCCTTAACAGCCAGAGTTTGTATATCTGCATCGGTGTTGTATACATCAGCCGGGATAAGCACTTTGGTGTAGAAAGGATATTCTTCCACCAATTGATCAGCTATAGCATCGTCTATAGATATAAGTACCACCTGGTTTTGAGCTGATAAATCCAGTACTGCCGAAGTTGGAGTTCCTGCGGTAATAAAGCCGGCATCAATGTTACCGTCCTTCAAACCAGCGGCTGCTTCAGCAAAGGACAAATACTGGGGTTTAATATCCTCGTAGCTCAAGCCATAAGCAGCCAGAATTTGACGAGCATTAGCTTCAACCCCGCTGCCGGCGGCACCTACGGCAATCTTTTTGCCTGCAAAATCTGCTACGCTGGTGATACCAGTGTTTTTAGTAGTAATAATCTGGCAAACCTCAGGATAAAGAGTTGCTATAGCCCTTAAGCCTTCTATCTTGCCCTGCTCCTCAAATAGCTCAATCCCCAAATCGGCATAATAAGAAACATCATTTTGTACCAAGGCCAATTCAATCTCACCCTGGTTTAACATATTAATATTGGCACTGGAGGCTCCAGTAGATTCTGCCGTAGCGTTGACCCCTGGAATGTTGGCCTTAAGAATTTCTGCCATAGCTCCCCCCAGGGGATAATAGGTGCCTGCAGTTCCACCAGTACCTATATTAATAAAAACGGTTTCCGCTTGCTGCTGTCCTTCATCCTGTTCAGCAGGCTCCTGCTGACACCCAATCATCATAGTTGCCAGCAAAGACAATACCAACATTAGTACCAGACCTCGTTTAGCAAACCTGTACATAACACAACCTCCCTTTTTAATCGAAAGTCCAGTTTTTAATCAATTACTCCCTTTTTTACTTAGTACTTAACCAAGCCTCCTCTATGCAAAACTAATAATAATTATACCTTATTTCTGCTACTAATGGATGAGTGCTAAGCTATCAAGTTTTGACGAAAATTTGGATAATTTGGCAAGGAGTCCTGGAACCGACCTTCTACCTTCTTCATAGGATATTGGAAGATCATTATATAAAGGGGATGCTTATTTGACCAGGGTCCAGGGGCCTGGGCAGTATTTTTCCAGCCGGGTTCTTAGCTTGCAGGTTCCTTATCAAGAGGGGCTGGACATAAAAATTTTGCAATCCCTGCTCAGGCTTTTGCCGGAACCCATGGGCGGCCTACCGATTGAAACCGATGGCATCTTTGGACCAGATACCCGGAAGGCACTTATGCTTTTTCAAAAATATTTTCAAATAGCCCCTACAGGAAGCAGCAATGATGAGACTTATTATTATCTGGGGCATCGCAGCAGCAGGTATTCCCGGGGCAAGCCGGTTTTTTCATCCCGTATAATTATGCCAGGAAGCTGGGGTCAGGATGTACAGATTTTGCAAAACCGTTTATCCGCTTACCCAAAAAGCTATTTAAATCGACCCAGCAATGGCAAGTATGACCAACATACAGCCCGGGCAGTAAAACTGCTACAAGAAGACTTTAATTTAGAGGGTGAAGAAGGGCGAGTCGGACCCTATACCTACGCTCTTATACTGCTGCTGGCTCCCCTGGGCGGAAGAGTATTAAAGAAAGGCCGCCATGGTCTGGATAGCTATTTTTTGCAACAGCAGCTCAAACACCTGGGTTACTACCATGATACCCCCAATGGTTTTTTTTCTCATACTACCTTTAAAGCCCTGCGCAGCTTTCAAAAAGATGCTGCTATCAGAGCAGACGGGATAGCCGGACCCCAGACCTATCTGGCTTTGGGTCATGCTCAATCCTTCCCGGCCTTGGGGTATTCTTATATAATTCAGAAAGGTGATTCTATATCCAGTCTGGCCCGGCTAGTCAATCAAACTGAGGCCAAACTGATGGAAGTCAATAAGTTAAAAGGCCGGCCTAGGCGACTTAAGCCCGGGCAGTGCTTGAATTTACCGGTGCCCCTTTCCTTCCATTTGATTCAAAAGTCTGAAAGTATAAATAGCATTGCCGAACAATATGGTTTAGATCCTCAAAAGCTAGCCCAAGCTAACCCAATCCAGGAAAGGCAGGGTTTAGTGCCGGGAGCAAGCCTTTTCTTACCAGGATACTGCCCCCAATTGAAAGGGCAAATATGCTATCTGAATATCCGGAGCAGACAAGTGGAGATAAAAGTCGTAAATCTGGAAAAGATGCATAGCCGAGTTCTCTATCGCTTTGATCAAGAAAAACTAGGTTTTGATAGGTATGGTTTAGAAAGCTGCGGGATGGCAGCTCTGGAACTCTGGTCCAGAGTTTACCGCTTATGGCAAGATCAAAGAACTAATCCCAGGTCCAGCCTGGATGATAAGCTCTTCCGAGGCCTGCAAAGTGGGAAAAAGCTCCATCCGGCATTCCGTAAGGAAAGTTTCAGCTCAGAGGCCGTTTTCTCTTGTTCAAGGGCAGGTGGTACTGGCAGGAACAAGTATGCTCCTGCTATTGAAGCAAGGAACTTGAGTTCTTCCTCTCTTCCGTTTATGATAAGCCCAGGTTTAAAAGAATATTTCGATGAACAGGCTTTGCTTCATTACCGTTTAAGCCCGGACCAAAACCACCTGCTGCTTTTTGTAATAATACCCCCAGTCCGGGACACTGCTGCCTTTCTTTATCACCTGCCATCGGCTGAACTGCATAAAATCAGTGAGCATGCGGTGGATGGAATATTCAGCTCCGACAGCCGTTTCTTCCTGCTCCTGGAAAAGGACAGTTATGGAGCATGTTATCCCTGGTTTTACCAGCAGATTAATCTATATTCCTCCAGTGGCTACCGCAAAGACCCGGTAATGAAAGTTCGCTCATGCCAGATTAATGAGCAGTGCTTTAAGCAGGATAATAGTCTCCTCCTTTTCATCATGCACACCCCCCGCACCTTTTACCCCTTGCCTGAATACCGCCGGCATATATACATTAAATCACTACAATCACCTTTATTATTTCAACTGACTTCAAATGAAAAGCCATTTTATCCCATATGGGTATAAAAATTTATGTGTAAATATAATAGCTTTCAGGTAAAATGTGGCTTATATTAGTATATAATCTAGTAGGCATCAACACTGCAGTCAATAATAGCCGATCGGAGTGATATCAGTGAAACGAATTCTTTCCTTGTTTTTAGCCGGACTAGCTACCTTGTTGCCGGTATACATTTCTATATGGCTTATAGTCTGGCTGTTTAACATGGTTGATAATATACTAAAACCCCTGTTGGAACCAATTATAGGATGTGCTGTACCTGGACTGGGCTTTATAATCATTATTGCCCTGGTTATTCTGCTCGGCTTTATCTCTACCAACTACTTAGGCCGCAGGATACTGGGATGGTGGGAGAATCTTATGCAGAATATTCCCCTCTTGGGCAAAGTATATGGAACTATAAAACGTATTACCGATTCTATATTCTCCTCCAATAAAAGCGCTTTCAAGCAGGTAGCCTTGGTGGAGTTTCCCCGTCCAGGCATTTTTTCCCTGGGCTTTATTACCAACGACGAATTCCCCCATATAGAAGATGACACCTATTCCATCTTTATTCCTACTACCCCCAACCCAACCTCAGGCTGGTTTGTAGTACTGCCCCGAGAAGATGTAAAAATATTGGATATGAGTGTAGATCAAGGTATGGAATTTATTATTTCGGCCGGCATGGTTGCCAATGGGAAAAGCCACCTTTCCAGTAAAGGCGAGTAATTTTAATGTATAAGTATTTAAGATATCAAGTACAATAGTAGCATAATAAGTATTTTATGGAAGGAGCAGCACCTTTATGTCAGGACAGTTAAGCTACAATACCATGGCTCAGGAGCTCTTGGAACAGCTGCCCCGAGGAGCTTTTCTCTCAGTAAGAGCTAAAGAAAGAATAAATACTATGACCATTGGCTGGGGAGCCATCGGCTTTTTCTGGAATCTCCCGGTACTTATGGTGGCAGTCAGGTATTCACGATATACCTTTGACTTGCTGAAAGAAGCTCGTGATTTTTCAGTAAGTGTACCTCTAAATGCCGATTTTAAAAAATCCCTGGCCGGTACCGGCAGCAAATCCGGCCGGGACATGGATAAATTTAAGGTCTTCAGTCTTAAAGCAGAAAAGGGCAAATCAATTGAAAGCCCGGTGATTGGAAACTGCGGCCTGGTTTACGAGTGCCGGCTGATCTTTAAGCAAACCATGGACCCAGAACTCCTAGCACCTGAGCTGCGTCAGAAATTCTATGCCCAGGAAGACTATCATGTAATGTATTACGGTGAAATAGTTTCCGTTTATCTGAATAGTAATTAGCTTGGTCTAAGAGGATTCCCTCCTCTCGCCCCGTGGGACTCGCGGGGTGCAAGCTAAATTGTGAAGCGAAATTGAAGACCAGTAGTACTCAAAGGGATGGTCACTTTGGACTGATATCATATAGGTGAAATACAATCGCTCTTATCCATTTGCAGCCGCTGCACTATGAGCCCCATAAGATCTTCCAGCCCCTGCCCGCTGCGGGCGGATAGGTATATGGATCCCTTGGGGGCGGTATCAGTATAATCCTTTAGCAAATCTACCTTGTTAAATACCGTAATTATCCGATCTTTTTCGGCCCCTAATTCTTCCAGCACTTTTTCTACTACCCCAATCTTATCCAGGTAATTGGGATCGGAGATATCCACTACATGCAAGAGCAAATCAGCATCAATGGCCTCCTCCAGGGTGGAATGAAAGGCAGCCACCAGGGCCGGAGGCAAGTCCTGAATAAAGCCTACCGTATCGGTTATCAACACCTTCTGCCCTCCACCTAGATCTATGCGTCTAGTAGTCGTGTCCAGGGTCTGAAAGAGACGTTCATCTGCTTCTACCTGCCCGGAGCCGCTTTTATGAGCTATACTGCATAGTGCATTGAAGAGGCTGGATTTGCCGGCATTGGTATAACCCACCAATGACAGGGTTTTAATCCCCGAACGCTGTCTCTGTTTTCTATGCAAGGCCCGGGTAGATTCCACCCTGGCCATCTGCCGCTTAATCTCTTGAATTCGTCCCCTAATATAGCGGCGATCCAGTTCCAGTTTCTGTTCTCCTGCTCCCCGGGTGCCAATTCCTGCGCCCAGGCGGCTTAGTTGGGTTCCACTTCCTCGCAAGCGAGGCAAACGATATTGTAGCATGGCCAATTCTACCTGAAGCTGGCCCTCCCGGGATCTTGCTCTCTGGGCAAAAATATCCAGGATCAGGATAGTTCGATCCAGAATTTTTATATCTAGAAGCTGTTCCAGGTTACGTAGCTGTACGGGTGAAAGCTCCCGGTCAAATACCACGGTATCCGGTTCCAATTCCTGCACCAGGTGTTTTAATTCCTCCACCTTACCCCGGCCCAGATAGGTAGCGGACTCCACTTGGCGGCGGGCCTGCACCAGGGTGGCTATGACCTGCCCCCCGGCTGCCTCCACCAGCCCTCTTAATTCCTCCAGGTAGTGATCGAATCCATGAATTCCATAGCCTTCCACTTTTAAGGCTGCTATTATTACTCTTTCCTTATCTTTATCTTTACTGTTTATATGCTTAACCTCCTGTTTCTTCCTGGCTATGATGAAGCTCCTCCAACAAGCGTTCCCATTCCTCATAAGCCTGGTTTAGCTCTTTCTTGATCTTTTCATATTCCTCCAGGCAGTAACGGGACTTTTCCTGGTCATTATATATTCCCGGACTGACCAGCAACTCCTCTATTTGGTCCTTGTTTGCTTCCAGCTGCTGTATCCTCTCTTCCAGTTTCTCCAGTCGAT
The DNA here is from genome assembly GCA_012520725.1 of Syntrophomonadaceae bacterium. Taxonomy (GTDB): domain Bacteria; phylum Bacillota; class Syntrophomonadia; order Syntrophomonadales; family Syntrophomonadaceae; genus JAAYJK01. The sequence continues at coordinate 8,701 of JAAYNQ010000009.1, forward strand.
TAGCCAGCATTTTTTTCTTCCTCTCTTTTTCCTTTTGCTGCAACCTTAATTCCTGCTGTGGACTTATCCTCTTTTTCTTACCCGAGCTTTTCCCGGTCGGGGCCTCTAGCTCTTTTCTTTTTTTCAGATAGTAGCTATAATTGCCGGCATAATTTCGCAGGCCCCTAGGCTCCAAGGCTAAGACCCGCTGAGCTACCCGGTCAATTAAATAGCGGTCATGGGAGACCAGCAGCAAAGTACCAGAGTATTCTATGAGCATCTCCTCCACTACCTGCCGGCTTTCTATGTCCAGATGATTGGTAGGCTCATCCAGTATCAAAAAGTTGGCACCGCTAAGGATTATCTTCAGTATAGCCAGCCGCCCTTTTTCTCCACCACTTAAATCAGCGACTTTTTTAAATACCTCATCACCTCTAAACAACATGCGCCCTAAGAGGTTGCGAGCCTGCCCCAGACTGATATCCGTATTGAAAACAATTTCTTCCAGAACCGAATTATTATCTTCCAGGTCTTCGTACTGCTGGGCGAAATAAGCCATCTTGACCCGGCTTCCTAGTTTAACTGTACCCTGATCAGCCTGTTCCTGCCCCATTATGATTTTTAACATAGTGCTCTTGCCACTGCCATTGGGTCCAATCAGAGCCACCTTTTCCCCTCGACGCAGATCCAGATCCACCCCTCTAAACAGGCTATTATTACCAAAGGCTTTGGATATTCCCCGCAGGCTCAACACATCCTGCCCACTTTCCTGTTCCAAGGAAAAACTCCAGGAGCCAATTCCCGCTGTTTCCTGGGGTTTATCCAGTCTCTCCATTCGCTTAAGCAGGGTTTCCCGGCCCCGGGCTTGTTTGGATTTGATGCCCGCCTTGAATCTCCTAATATATTCTTCCGTTTCTTTAATATATTCTTGCTGTTTTTCATAAGCTTTCTTTTCGGCTTCTTCATCCAGTTTTTTGGCTTTAATAAAGGCACTGTAATTCCCGGAATAGGATTTCAGCTGACCATTTTTCAGTTCAATTATCCGAGTCACCACCCGGTCCAGGAACCAGCGGTCATGGGATACAATCATTATAGTGCCTGGATAATCCTGCAGAAAGCCTTCCAACCACTCCACCGATTCCACGTCCAGGTGATTGGTAGGTTCATCCAACAAAAGCAGATCCGGAGCCTGAGCCAGCAGCCGCCCTAGATTTATACGGGTTTTTTGCCCCCCGCTAAAGCTTTTCAGGGGCCGGTGGAAGTCGTCTTCTTTAAAGCCCAATCCCACCAGTATTCTACGAGCAGTATTTTCACAGGCATAAGCATTATTTCTTTCATATTCTTCCATCAATAGAGTATAGCGGTTCATCAGTGGGGTCAGTTGAGATTCACCCGCCTGACTGATTTGTTTTTCCAATTCTTTGATTTGATGGCGCAGGGTCAAAAGATGAGCGTAACTGCTCATAACCATATCCCAGGCACTAAGAGATTCGGGCAGTGCGGGCATTTGTTCCAGGTAAGCCAAGGACAAGGCATTCCCTTTGATAACCTGTCCACTGTCAAATTCTATTTGTCCGCTGATGCAGTTTAACAAAGTAGTTTTACCACTACCATTGGCACCCACCAGACCTACCCTTTCTTTTTCATTAATCAGCAGATTAACCGATTTTAAAATATGATTATCGCCATAAAACTTGTTAAGATTTCTGGCCTGTAAAGCTATCACCAAAATCACCAGCCATCTATTTTATAAGTAGTATAAATGTCTTTAGCTTGAGACCAGGCTTCCGGGCAGTTTTGTTAAGCAACCTGCTCCGTAAGCCTTCTTCCAAGAATACCCGGTTTCTTTTGTTTCTGGATATGGGCCTGAATAATTTGCCTCGTTATAATATAACATTTTAAGATGCGGTGGTCCATGCAGCTTGATAGTCGATTAAAAAGCAGGGCTTTAGGACAATAATAAGCTCAGATAGATCATGCTATAAGGAAGTGATGTAAAATGGCAGCCAAATCAGGATTTGTACCGGGACCATGGGTAGGCAGCATTGAGGTCAGGGACTTTATTCAGAAAAACTACCACCCCTACGATGGAGACAGCAGTTTTCTCGCCGGTCCTTCCGAAAGGACTTCCCGCTTATGGAGAAAGTGTCAGGACCTTTTAAGAGCCGAATACAAGAATGGAGGAGTATTAAAGGTCGATGCCGAAACCCCCATCACCATACTCAGCCATGCCCCCGGCTATATCGACCGGGAACTGGAAATCATAGTAGGATTGCAGACCGATCA
>JAAYNQ010000127.1 GCA_012520725.1 Syntrophomonadaceae bacterium
AGTTTACATAATGTTCATTATCGGAACCTAGGGAATTGAAAAGAAAACCGGCTATTAGCCGGTTTTTGTTTTTACTGAATATTAGCTATCCAGTTGTAGTTCTTTATATAGTCTAAAAAGCTTTGTTTCAGACCGGGTAATGATTCATTAGCTCTGCTGACGATATTTATATCCCATGATAGTTTCAAGCCTTCTACCGGCAGTTTACAGAGGGTGCCTTGCTGCAATTCTCTTTCCACTACCGGGTAAGGCAGTATTGATATTCCTTTATTATTTATGACCGCGTGTTTTATTGCTTCAAAATTAGTTATTTCCATTACTATATTTAGTTCTTCATATTTGATATTATATGTTTTTAAATTCTTGCTAAGATAATTTCTTAATATCGATTCTTCTTCTCTAGAAATAAATGGTTCCTTGAGTATTTCTGCTAAACTTATTAGATCTCTTGTCATCCAGTAATCAGTAGCTGCAGCGATAAATACTAGTTCATTTTTACCAATCTTAAAAAAATCCAAGTCGCGGTCATAAAATGTATTTCCTTCTATGATCCCTAAATCCAGGTTACGGTCCTTCAATTTATTTATTATCTGCTGACTGTCCTCTATGTACAATTTCACATAGCTGCTGGGATGTAATTCCTTAAAAGACATAATAGAATCCGGCAGATAATAGTTTCCGATGGTGTAACTGGCTCCGATTATAATGTTTTCTTTGTCCAATCCTGACAATCCAGCAATGTCATTTTCCATTTGCTCGTACAGGGCTAAAATCTTGTCCCCATATTCATAAAATTTTTTGCCTGCCTCAGTTAACTTAACCCCGTTATTACAACGTTCAAATAAAGAAATATTATAGTGCTGTTCTAATACTTTTATTTGAGAACTGATGGCTGGCTGGGTAAAATTTAGTATTTTGGCGGCTTTGGTAAAGCTTTTGACTTGTGCAATGGTTCTAAATATCTCGAATTGTTCTACGTTCAAAACTATCGCTCCCAATCAGGCCATAAATATATTTTATTTGTATTATATACATCATATCATATTTCGACATAATTACAAGATATTGTCGAAATATTTTATGAGAATTTGTAAGTGTAAGGTTAAGCTGATAGAATTAGCTTTAGAAATTCATACCGTAAAAAGAAAATGCTTTTTTAGGAGGTTATACCCGCTAATGTATGTAGTATATGGGAAGATTACCTTATTCTTACCCTATTGCTCCAGTCTCAAAGAGAAAAGGAAAATCGTTTTGAGTATAGTCGATCGCGTCAGAAAACGCTTTAATGTCTCCATTGCAGAAGTAGATGATCACGAGCTGTGGCAGCGCTGTTCCCTAGGATTTGCTGCTGTTACCGCCAAGCATGCTGAAATTGAATCTATTATTGAGGCTGTTTATAGTAGCATGGACCGTCATATTAACCAGCTACAGATCCTTTCCTTCCACTACGATATCACTCGCCCATCCGACAAATAATTTAATATACCACAAATTACCACCTTTTTTCGGCAGGATAACACCCATATTTTGACGAATTTTACTGGTGCTTACTATTTTGTCATAAAAGATATGTCGAGGAAAGGAATGATAGTATTTGAAGATTGTAGGCACACAGTTAAAACGTCTCTCTGTTTGTATACTTGTAGCATTTTTTACTATAAGTGTATTATTTGTGAATCCCTTATTGGCTGATGCTTCTACTGCTCAAAAGCAAAGCAGTAAGCCCAAAGTAAAGGTAGAGACATTGGCCAAGGGCACAAAATATGCTACCAAGCTCTATATCATTGACAGTGGTAAACCTGGTCCGGTAGTAATGATTGTGGGAGGCGTGCATGGAAATGAAAGGGCCGGTTATACGGCTGCAGCTAAAGTAAAGGATTGGAACATTAAAAAAGGCACCTTATTGGTACTTCCCAAGGCTAATGTTATGGCCGTTGATAAAAAAGTAAGATATTTAAGCAAGCAAGGAGACCTTAATCGAAAATTCCCCAAATCTTCTTCGCAAAAGGGCTCGAACACCTTATCCAGGGCCATCTGGTCAGCAGTAAAAAAGCACAAGGTTGATTGGTTAATGGACATGCATGAAGGTTTTGACTATTACAAAAATAAATCTACCAGTTCGGTGGGTCAGAGCTTAATCTATTATCCCAAAAACGGCACCAAGACGGTGGCCACCAAAATAGTAAGCACTTTAAATAGAGGTATTAGCTCTTCTTACAAAAAATTCAGCCTCTTGAAATATCCGGTCAAAGGCAGTCTAGCCAGGGCTGCCGGACAATACCTGGGAGTCAACAGCTTCATTTTCGAAACCTGTGACAATCCTAGTTTATCAGTTCGAGTTAAATATCAACAACTAGCAGCTAAAACTCTGTTAAAAGAACTGGGGATGTATTAAGGTCTAATTTAGACTATATCTGAAGGAGCCGAACCATGGGGCGGCTCCTTTTCCTATCCAATGAAATATTTATATGTGTGTAGGCGGCCCCGCCACAATGGCCCCATTTACCGGAAATTAAATCAATAAAACCTGTAAGACCGGTCTACTGTCATTGAAAATCCAGAATCTCTATTTCTAATAATAATTGATCTTGCTGATTGTACTGCCATTCTGAGGGCTTGATTATTCTGCGAATATTCATATCTTCTCTTCAAAAAACTAGCAAGCACTTGTACGGCTTTGGTGGTAAATTATGTGAACCAATAGTTTAAGGCTAATTCCAAAAAACTTTTGAAATAGCGGATACATGGGCTTTTAGTCTTCTGCCCATCCCCTGAGCTTTTAACATAATTATCTTGATACCACAATTTAACTGAAGGTATATAACATTTGATGATGAATTTTGCTATTAATTACGTGAATAACATTCAAATCAAATTACGGAAAGGAATGTAATTTATGCAAAATTTTAAGCTTAGTTTAAAAACTGTCATCATTGTTTTAATAATAACCATTCTTGGTATGGCTGTTGGCAATGGCCAGGTTCTAGCTGCCTCCAGTCAAAACACGGTTAAAAGATATACTTTGGCGGCAAACACCAAGTATTCCACTGATCTTTATGTTATTGAGAGCAATAAACCAGGTCCGGTGGTTATGATAGTGGGCGGAGTACATGGCAGCGAAAAGGCTGGTTATACCGCAGCCAATCAAGTCAAAAATTGGACTATTGATAAAGGTACCCTGCTGGTTCTGCCCCGAGCCAACCAGAGGGCTATAGCAAAAGAGCGCAGAGCAATAAAGGGTGAGGGTAATCTGAATCGCGTCTTTCCCCGTTCAAAAGAAAAGAATCCACATCACCCACTTGCAGCTGATATTTGGTCGGTAGTTAAAAAATACAAGGTGGATTGGCTTATGGATATGCACGAAGGAGTAAATTATACTAAAAAAAGCAATTCAGTCGGTCAAAGCCTTATATATTACCCTGACCGCCAAACTAGACTTATGGCCAAGAAAATAATGAAGAACCTAAACCAAGGAATTAGTACTTCATACAAAAAGTTCAGTCTGAAAAAATTCCCAGTCAAAGGCAGTTTGGCTCGTTCTTCCGGACAGTATTTGGGTGTGAATAGCATCATCTTTGAAACCTGTGATAATCCAAGTCTATCGGTTCGAGTTAATTATCAACTGAAAGCAGCTAGAACTCTTTTACAGGAATTGGATATGCTTTAACTAGGAACAAGAGATTGCCCGGCGTACACCCCCAGGGGCTACTATCCTTCCGGTGGTCCCTGGGTTGATAGTATTGGTCACCGGCAAACTGGAGGTAGTGATTACCACCGTATACCGGTTGATGTTATTATCCAGGATACTGAGATTTCTTCCACCGCCAGATCTGGAACTGCGACGGGTACTTCTGCCACTGCTTCTTCGCTCTGAACTACGAGATCCCGAACTAATTGAACTGCCGCTTTGAGCCCTGTAACTGTCCCGGGATAGCCTGGAATTACTAAGGGCAGCTTTGCTGCTCCGCCTACTGGCACTGCTAATACTCCAGCCCTTCCTGATATCCATTCTTTCGTCCCACTGTATGTCATTTTTGATCATCCAACGAATTATTTCAATTTCTTCAGCATACTTGGGATATAGCTGGGTCTCTTGAATATCCTGCCATATCTGATCAAAGTCTTTCATAAAATATTCCCGGTTTCCAGAATAGAAAGCTGCTTGGGCTTCAGCGGTATTAAGGTAATTATGGGATAATTGCAAATAATTACTGGCTACAATTTTGGCCAAACACAATACCCCTGTTGCGATTTTTTGTGACATCAGCCAGCTACCTGGAGTTCTATATTCAAATCCTCCATAGTTTTTTTCCCGGTATTCACTTAGCAGGCCATACTTTTTTCTACGTTTACAGGCTGTTTTTGACCTTTCAATCATAAATACCAGCAAACCCAGGTAATTGTCCAATGCTCTGATTAAAGCCGCATTTAAATTTACATTACTGAAGTGGATATGACCTCCTATAGAATACCCTGCCACCGGATGACTGCCAGCCACCCATTTAACATTGCTATAGGCGGCCATGGAATTGGCTCTGATCAAAGCATATCTGATATTGGCTACCAGCTGCAGGGGGGATTTCTCTGGTTTGGGCCTTAATTCAGCTATTGGCCGCTGCTGCCGGTTAGGCAGTCTGATATTATCACAACCTACCAGCCCTTGAGCCGGGAAGAAGGTAGAGGCTGATACCAGTTTTCCAGTACGATTATTTATTATCATAAATTCAGGATCAGCGCCTAGTTTTACTTCCTTTTTTTGATAGTTATATATTTTATCCAGTTCGTCCAAGAGAACGCTTATATCCTTATCTCGCAGACTTGGACTGGATTCGGCAGCTATAACCTGGAACCTTTTACGGGAGTTTAACTGAATTTTGATTAAGGCTAAATCCAGGCCGGATAATAACAGAGCCTTTTTAGCCATCTCCGCTACCTTGGTTTTCTGGTTTTCTCTCATATATCTAACCTTAGTACCCCTCTTGCTGCCAACTTTTTGACGGATAAATATGATCTTCATATCGAAGACCAGAACTTCATAGATTTTAAATCCCGCTACATCCTCCAACCCGGCATTGATTCCGTTTGCTTTCATTATAGATATCAGACTATCCTGATCAAAACAGCGCTTGATAGCTTGAGGACTATTTATAGTTCTCACGTCAGCTGTTTTTTCGTTATCAAGACTGATATACAGGTAAGGTGCTCCCTCCAAGAGAAACTCATTCCAGCTTGCTTCTTGATAACGAGATTTAATAGCTTCCAAAAGTCTTTGACCTGATTTGTTATTTTCATATACTAGATTAAGCTTCATATATACCTTTCCTATTCTTTTGTCTGGCTGCATAAATGAAATAGTCGCAGAGATATTCCAGATGTTTCATTCTTATATCATCTTCGTCAAAACTGGATGGTTTGGAGTTGACTTCCAGTATCCATACCTTCCCCCCTTCGTCGATTCCTAGATCCATAGTAAGTATAGCCAGGTTTATTCCCAGTGTTTTCTCCAGAATCGGAGGGACCGAGGATACTATATGATCTATTTGGGCATCAATCCTCTTCCTGGTCCGCTGGGAGGGAAAGACTCGCAGCATGACTTGTTCAAATACCTCAGCCCGGCCACCATTTGGGATGTGAGTAACAAATTTGTTTCTGGCCGCTACTCTAACTGCAGCTCCGGTTAAAACCCATTCTCCCTGCATATTTTTTTGCATCTGACTGCGTACATCAAATACTCTGGATTTAAAGCGGGCCAGTTTAATAGCTTGCTGTAGCAGATAATCCCTTTTGGCTCCTGCACTGCTCCGCAGATGTTGATACAAGGCCTCCATAGCATAGGGTCCTTTCCAAACCGGCAAGGTGGAGGACGCAGCAGCATATGCATAACGACCAGGAACGAGCTTTTTGATTTTATAAATCCCTTTCCCAATGGAACCGTGGTTGGGTTTCATAAATACCTCATCATGGGCTTTAAGCATGGATTGCAGGTTAGCCCGGCCGAAGCTGCGGGTATCTGGTATTAAACTTTCGGTATCGGGGTGTTTTTTGAGTGCTTCATATACTTCCCTTTTATTTAGGTAGCGGCTATTAAAAAAGTAAATTCGCTTATCTACATTAAATTGCCTGAGTAGGCGGGTGGTTTTGGGTAACCTTTCTATTTTACGCAGACGAATCCGGTTATAAATAATATCAGGCCAAGGAAAAATTCCGGGCTGCCAGGAATTATTCTTAATGCTTATTCCCCGGATTTGAGAGAGATCCTTGACTATTCCATCCAAGCCAAACAAATAAACAAAAATACCTCTTTCCCTGGCATATTGAATCAATTCTCTCAGCATTCTTCCGGTCTTTCCGCGAGGGTAATGGTTTTTATAGACCGCGCTGCTCATCACTGCTACCACTGGACCGATGTATATTTGATTGTCAAGCAGGTCGTATATATGGTAACTGCCGACAGGTAACTTAAGCTCTTTGGCTGCACTATGGTTCAAGAAGATCTTGCTATCATCCTGCTGCTGCTCATCGGTAGATATTCGAGCCTGGCAAACCCTGTTTCCAGCCTTGATCAAAGCCATAGTGTTAGGTGAAAGTTCTTGCCTGAGCTTGGGGGTTAAGGTGACCATAGCATATTTTCCCATTTTATAACCCCTCTTGATTGATATATTTCATCTTATGAATATTGATAGTATCCGGTGCCTAAAAGAACTACAAAACAGATGCTCGACAGCCATAATAAAGTATATTTATATACATATAAAAAAACCTATCCTACTGCCGGATAGGTTCTAATGGTGAAATTAAGCCCGGGGTTGGAAGTGATAAGAGTTTTTCCCGGACTGCTTGGAATCGAGGAGTTATTTATTAGGTTTTAGAAAGAGTTTCTCTACCTTGGGTATGCTTTTTGAGATAGAGAACACCATCAGATGATCGTTTGCTTTTATCTCATGTTCACCACTGGGGATAATAACCTGGTCTTCCCTCACAATGGCGCCTAATACTGATCCAGGAGGAAACTTGATTTTGCTGAGCTTCTTGCCTGCTGCAACTGATCCTGCTTGGGCTACCAACTCTAACATTTCGGCCATTTCTTCACCCATTAGAGTAACTGATACGATATCTCCCCGGCGAATGTATTTTAAAATAGCACCTGCGGTCAACATGCGGGGGCTCATAGTAACATCGATGCCGATTTGATCTACCAGTGGCATAAGATCAGATCTTTTTACCTTGCAAATGGTCAGCTTTACCCCCAAGCTTTTGGCTATAAGTGAGGACAATATATTCAGGCGATCATCATCGGTAACCGATATAAATATATCGGTGTCCCCAATATTTTCATCTCTCAATAATTCCAGATCGCTGCCGTCCCCATTGATTATTAATGCATTTTTTAGCATGTTTTCTACCTTACGGGCCTGCCAGGGGTTTTTTTCGATCATTTTTATGTTAAGGGGCCAGCGCTCCCGTTCCAGAATCCGGGCCAGGTAGCAGCCAGTTCTTCCCGCTCCCAGGATGGTAACATTATCTATCTTTTTGGTCTTTATCCCTAAATAGCTTAAAACCGAAGGCATAAGTGTAGTTTTTGCCATAACATAGACCTTATCCCCGGAATACAGGTAATCATTTCCAGCGGGTACTATGGTCCGATGCTGCCTGATAATGGATACTATAACAAAACTGGATGTATCCAGGTCCCGCAGTTTGGTACCATGCAAAAAAGAATCAGACGGTATTTCTATTTCTACCATCTGTACTCTCCCGTCAGCATAGTATTCAACACTTAATGCTTCCGGGTTTCGAACTATTTTAGCTATTTCCTCGGCAGTAACCCGTTCCGGATTAATAATAAGGTCCACTCCTAATAAGGCCTCAGGCGAAAAAATTGGAGTTTCCAAATATTCCGTGTTCCTTACCCGAGCTACTGTAGTTTTTACTCCATATTGCTTGGCTAATAAACAGGCGATCATGTTCAACTCATCCATTTCGGTTACGGCAATGAGCATGGAGGCATCCCTTACTCCAGCTGCTTCCAGGGTAGCCGGAGAGGAACCACTACCCAGAATAACCTGTACGTCAAGATTATCGTTAACGATATTAAGCCTTTCTTCATCCTGCTCTATCACTACTACTTCCTGATTCTCACTGGAAAGGAGTTGAGCTATACTGTAACCAACTTTGCCTGCCCCGATTATAATTGTTTTCATAATCACTCACCTATACATTAAATCTAAAGTTGATCAAGTCTCCATCTTCAACCAGGTATTCTTTTCCTTCCAGCCTAAATAAACCCTTTTCTTTTACGGCATTGATACTACCCAGTTGTTCAAAATCCTGGTATTTTATGACCTCAGCCCTGATAAAACCTCTTTCAATATCGGAATGTATTTTCCCTGCCGCAGCCCGGGCCAGGGTGCCCTTTTTAATGGTCCAGGCTTTAACTTCATCCTCGCCGCAGGTTAGAAAGGAGATAAGGCCCAGACTACTGTATACACTTTTTGCTATTCTGACTATGCCAGTTTCTTCCAATCCCAGTTCCTGCATAAATAGCTCTTTTTCTTCTGGATCCAGTTCTGCAATTTCCTTTTCTATTTCAGCCGATACTTCCACCATTTCCAGGCCATGTTCCTCTATGTAAGCCAGCAATTCCTCCCGCCCGGCATAGTTCTTTTCCATTATCTGGTTCTCAGCAATGTTGATACAAATAAGTATGGGCTTATTAGTGAGAAACTGGTAGTTTTTCATTATTTCCTGCTCTTCTGGATCCAATTCTACTGTGGACAGGTGTTTTTCATTCTCCAGCAGGAACTGCAGTTTTTCTAATAGACTGCGTTCTTTTTCCAACTGCTTTTTCTTTTTATTCTCGTCGATTCGTCTGATACGTTTTTCTATCAAATCCAGATCGGCCAGCAGCAATTCATAGTTTAAGGTCTCGATGTCTGCTACTGGATCCACCTCTTCATTAGGGCTGCTGGTGAAAGCCTTTATCACCATAAGCAGGGCGTCAGCCTGACGGACTGCATCCAAAAACACTCTGGCGGCTTTTTCTCCCCCTGGCACCAAGCCAGGGATATCCACCACTTCCAGTTGTGCATAAGTGGTCTTTTTAGGTTTATAGTATTCTGAAAGCCGATCTACCCTGTAATCAGGCACACGAGCCATAGCAGAACTGCTTTTGCCCGGCACTGATCCCTTGCTGGTATTTTCGGTGAGTAATTCAAATATAGTGCTCTTTCCTACCATGGGCATACCCACGATTCCAAGCTGCATCCAAATCGATCCCTTCAAAGATATTCAAATTTTATTATATATTCTAGCTCCATAAAAGGCCAGGGTCTGTTAATACTTTAATTATTATATAAAAATTTCCTGCCCTGCTAATCTTCTTCTGATCCATATCTGATATTGGCTGTGCTGTTATATATTCACCTCATATTAGAGTCCTTAAATGCGCAAGGTATAAAAAAAGGAGGTGTTCTTCGATGTCCAAGCTAAATACCATGTATAGTTCCAGTGCACTAAACAAGATCGACAAAATGCCTGAGACTATAAGTGAGCTTTATAATCTGGCCATAGAGTTAAATCAGCGGATTAGCAATTGTCTTGCTAAAATACTTCCTGACTTAGAAGTTCATAATCAAAAAACAGTGAGGAACCTACTCTATTACCAGAAGATTGAAAGAACAAAATTTATAGAGCTTTTATATGATGAACTGAATAACTCTTACCGGGCTTTTTATAATCAAAATAAAGAACTGATAAAGGTTTATATGAGAAAGGAAAAAATGAGGGAGAGCAGCAATTGGATAAAGAAATCTCTAGATGCCCTGGAGGAAAGGATTAAGAACCTGGAATACCTTTGCCAAAGGAACAGGGATCTTAGCGAAGTGGACTTCTTGATACTATATCTAGGATTGCGGGACTACTGTTCCAATATGTTTCAGCAAATGTCGGCCAATTACGATACCGAAAGATTAAGCAAAGCTTGCCAGGAATTAGTGGCTTTAGCGGATCAAGTTAGTGATGAAATAGGTGAAGCTTATACGGCGCAAAGGTAAAACTTAAAGGGGGGAAAAGATCTTTCTCCCCCCTTTATTCGATTAGAGGCTTAATTCACCCAGTGTAAGAATAAAAAATATTCCGGTAACCAGTATTCCTATGGATAGTAAAACATAACCACCGGTAGTACTGAACTGGTACAGACGTTCAGCATTACCGATATTAAAGAAAAATAAGGCCAGGGCCAGCACCAACAACAAGACAATGAATCTGGGAGCACCTGAGCCTGGAAATACCAAAGCCAGGTATAAACTATAGGCAAGAAGCATAAACAGATTTATTCGCAACAAGAGCTTGTAAAAGGTATCTTCTCGTACATTTTCTCCCTGTTCATCACTGGGGATACTATCAATGGAAAAAACCTGAGCTTCCTTTCCCGTCTTCTCCTCCAATATTTTCAGCAAATCTTCATAAACATCGTCAGCAGGGGTAATTCCAATGAATCCAGGTTCGCTCTTAATAAATAGAAATCCCTCGGCGGTTTGCGAGGCATATAATCTTATAGGTCCTATCCCCCTAACGGTAAACAAACCGAGTTTCAAACCAGGCCAGTTGGCTCCAATGATAGAAAATATGTTGAACCGGCCTTTAACGTTAATCAATTCATTAATCTGCTCGTAAGGGATAGTGAAACGCCTGGGGCCTGCTTTTATAGTAAGTCCTTTTTCATTGGTTTCATATTTCAAGGTAAAAGCACTTGCCACAAAACCTATGTAAACCATCAGGAATAGATAGGCCGGAACCAATAGCATAAGCTTTAAAACCTGGTCTTCTTCTCCCAGGGAGAAATTTATCCCCCACAAACAAACAGCGAATACAATGCCTCCTACGATCAGCCCATACCATGAACCCCATGATTTACGAGGCTTATATTCCATCTCCATCCCCTCCAGGTATCTTATTTATCGCGTTTGACTGGGACACTCATAGACATAGAAACCTTTCCCACTGCTTACCCCCAGATGCCCAGCCCTGATCATGGTGGACAACAGAGGATGGGGACGGTATTTACTATCCCGAAATTCATCATTGAATCCAATAATGCTTCGATAAATATGGTCCAAACCAATTTTATCGGCTTGCTCCAAAGGCCCTAATTCCATACCCAGTCCCAGTTTGATAGCAGTATCTATAGCCTCCTTTTCTGCTCCTCCGTCGGCATATACAAATATGGCTTCATTAATAAAGGAAAACAAAATACGATTTACTATATAACCCGGACTCTCTCTTTTAACTAAAACACTTTGCTTGCCTATTCTATTGCAGAAATCTCTGGCCTTTTCTATAGTAGCCTCAGAGGTTTCCAAACCTTTGATAATCTCCACCAGACTATAATGATGTACCGGATTGAAGAAATGCATACCTAAAACCCGGTCGGTTCTGCCCGTTGTGGCAGCTATTTCAGAAATAGACAAAGAAGATGTATTGCTGGCCAGAATGGTTTTTTCTCCACACATACTGTCCAGTTCGGCAAATATTTGTTTTTTCACTGACATATTCTCTACTACCGCTTCGATAACCAGATCGACATCTTTCAACTCGGATAGATCAGTGGTGCCCTTCAAATTATTCAGGGCATTTAACTTATCCTCTTCGCTAATTAAACCCCGGTCCAGCAACTTGTCCAGGGTTCTGTCAATGGTATTCAAGCCATCTTTTATCAAGTGCATCTGCAAATCCCGGAGTATTACCTGATATCCTGCCAGAGCTGCAGCCTGGGCTATGCCGGCGCCCATTATTCCTGCTCCAAGTACTGCAATTTTTTCCAATTTATAAACCCCTTCCAAAAACCAACAGCTTTATTTAAAATCTCCAAAACTAATTCCTACTGCCCGGGCAGCATGCACCAAATCACTGTTAGGATCGATCTTGCGGATTTCTTTTATGGCATCCTCCAAAGCTACGGTTGTGATCTCAGTGCCTCGCAGGCTGACCATCTTTCCGTATTGACCATCCATAAAAGCTTTTACCGCTGCTACCCCATAACGGGTGGCTAAAACCCGGTCAAAAGGAACTGGTGCTCCTCCTCTTTGCAGATGTCCCAATACGGTTACCCGGATCTCAATGTTTTTTAACTTGGCACTGATCTCTTCAGCCACTTTCTGTCCGATTCCACCCAATCTAATGGGATCATGACTGGTGGGAACATAGTTCTGCACTACCATTTCCCCGCCTTGAGGGTAAGCCCCTTCGGCTACCACAATAATGCTGAACTTCTTGCCCTTTCTATAACGCTCGGATATCTTGGCCAGAACCGAATCAATTTGGTAAGGAATCTCCGGTATCAGAATAACATCAGCACTACCTGATATTCCGGCATGCATGGCTATCCATCCAGCATAACGCCCCATAACCTCGAGAATCATTACCCGGTGGTGTGATTCAGCAGTGGTATGCAGCTTATCCAACGCTTCGGATGCCGTATTTACCGCGGTATTAAAGCCAAAAGTAACATCGGTAGCCGACAGGTCATTGTCTATGGTTTTGGGGACTCCAACTACCTTAACCCCCAGTTTGTCGAAACGGTTAGCAATATTAAGGCTGCCATCCCCTCCGATCACTATCAACCCATCCAATGCCAGGTGTTCAAGGTTGTGCAATGCCCTTTCGGATTCATCACTCTGAGTTACCTGACCCTGCCGCATAGAATAGTAAGCAAAAGGATTATCCCGGTTACTGCATCCCAAAATGGTGCCCCCGGTATGACTTATACCTGATACGGTTTTCAAATCCAATGGCATATAATCATTTTCTACCAATCCACGGAAACCATTCATAAAGCCTACTACTTCCAGACCATATTCCAGGATGGCGCATTTGGTAACCGCCCTTATTACTGCATTTAATCCAGGGCAATCGCCGCCTCCGGTTAATACCCCGATATGACTGATTTTAGTTTTCACCAGTCTCCCTCCTTTATTTAAAACATACTTGCCTGTTATTGCTTATTCATCACTGGTTGAGCCAGAAGGCCAAGAAAGATAACCCTTTCACTATTAATTCTCCAACTACAAGTATTTTCCTGTTCTATTATGGTTTTTCTGCCAGTTGGAGTGACACTATCATTGGTTTGGCTTTCCTGTATACTTCCAAAACTATGGTATCTCCTACTTTATGGCCCTTTAAAATTTCCTGCAGTTCATCGTAGTTGTTTACCGCTTTATCATTGATACTTGTTATCACATCATATTTGGCCAAACCAGCTTTTTCAGCAGGTGATCCAGGTTCTACTGCCACAACTACTATACCTTTATTCTCAACATTTAAGTAATCGGCAATACTCTGATCAACCGGTTGCAGATAAATGCCGATGTAAGGCCGGATAACCTTGCCCTTGCTAATCAATTCGTCCAATATATCCCGGGCCGTGTTAATGGAGATGGCAAAACCAATACCCTGGGCTTGAGCATTAACCGCAGTATTTATCCCTACTACTTCCCCCTTGGTATTGAGCAGCGGGCCGCCACTATTGCCTGGGTTGATGGCGGCATCAGTTTGAATCAGATCTTTATAAACCCGCTCTTCTATCTGCATAGGCCGACCTTTGGCACTTACCACCCCAGCGGTTACCGTATGATCCAAACCATATGGATTACCGATAGCTATTACCCATTCCCCTACCCTCAATTTATCAGAATCACCCAGAGTTAAGGGCAAAAGCTTTTCCTTGGTTTCAACCTTCAATATGGCCAAATCCATTTCATAATCCTGTCCCACCACTGATGCCTTCAGCTTGGAGCCATCATTGAAGTTTACCATGATCTCGTCAGCTTCATCAATAACGTGCTGATTGGTGGCGATATGGCCATCAGCACTGATTACAAATCCGGTCCCTATACTGTTTTCCACATTCGGGTTAAGGTCACCGAAAAACTGCCGGAAAAAAGGGTCACCGTAAAAGGGGGTTCTAACACTACGTCTGCATTCCACATTTACTATTGAGGGGCTTACTTGTTCAACCATATCGGCAATATCCACCGGTCCTACTATAACCGGAGAAGGGGGTTGTTTATCCCCAGGCTCTTTATTAGCCCGCTCTTCTATGGCAGGATTATCCTGGGCCGCATTAGGTATAAGGTCTCCCTTAGTAAACAACAAAGCAAAACAGCTTATTAAGGCCAGTATCAATATAATTAATACAGCTTTTATCCAGGTGGGAATTGTATTTTCTCTTGGCATATTATCACTCCTTATTTAGGGTCACATTTAATCATTTATGGTAGATTAAAGCTTTTGCTCGGGCCTGGTGACCTCATCAAGCCTATATCATCAGATCAGCAATTGCCTGAATTTACGCTCTTATCCTGGGTTAATACTAATAATCTCTCAGCAATCCCTATACTTCGGGAACAAAATTTACCGCTGGCTAACCTGAATATATTATATAATAACAGAATTAAACTTGTCCTGCATAAATGTATGGCAAAATCCCACTACAGCCCCTGCCAAATCCTTTCCCGGCCACCAAATATCCCTTTCTTACGACTGGATGGAGGAGCTGGTTTTAAGTGATCTTCTCCTGCCATTTTTAACTGGAAAACCTGCTAAATACGATCCATATTCCAGGGGCCTTTTAAAAGTATTACGCATTACCAGCTTGGATGAAACAGTACTAGTGGTTTTTCTGGGTTTTGAATTAACCTCGATTAACCACAGCCATCCTTTCTTATCAATACCGATATCGAAACCTAGTTCTCCAAAATTGCCCAGGCTTAATTTATCCAGGGTGCTAGCCACCTTAAGACAGAGCTCTTTGATTCTGCAGTTTTTTTCTTCAATGAGAGCTTTCCTTTTAAAAAGGGATTTCATCAAGACCCTGCTGGTAATAACCCTACCCCCACGGCTGAGGTTGGATATACTGCTTTTGCCTGGAGCCACCCGGGCAAACTTTTTAGCGATTTGCCATTCGCCTTGTCCATTTTTTTGGAAAATAACCCGCAAATCAAATACCGAACCATGATATCTGCTCAGATCCAGCCCCTGTTGAACAATATAAGGTTTTCCCTTTCGATAAGCACTGGTTTTTCTTAAAAGTTGATTGGCACTGTTACAATTGCTGTTAATTCTACCCCGGGAATAAACGGTATACTTAAAGGTGGAATCAGCTTGCTTTCTTACTTTAATAATACCTATACCAAGACTGCCGTTGCTGGGCTTCAGGTACAACTCCCCGTATCGCCCCATCATATAGCTAAGGTTTTCTTCATTTAAACGGCGGGTTTCCGGCAAGTGAGGTATTAGCCCGGGGTTTTGTCGCAGAGTTTCGTAAACCTGCCATTTATTAAGATATGATGGATTAAAAACCTGACAATACTCTAATTCCGCTAGTCTTTGCAAGGTGGATTGAACACTCTCTTTTATTTCGCTTTTGCGACTGGCAATGCGATTATATACCACATCCGGCAGGGGATACTGGGAGGATTCCCACCCCCCTCTATCTCGATAATTATAACCCTTTACAGTTTTGTCGTTCCAATTAATGCCGGAAGGTAAAAATATATAAACCAGAGCCCTCATACCCTTGCCTATCCTGCTAAGATAGATTAATTCAGCCTGCAGGCTGGTGGGTTCCATATCATCCAGTCTGCTCCGGTTAGGCAATGCAGCAGCCAGAATACCAATTACTGGTCCCAGATGGATTCGATTCTCTTCCGGTTCATACCTGAGCCTTAATTTTCCACTGCCTTTCAAGCTTAGAGCTCGGGCCAGGTCTGGTGATATGGCAAAGCCTTCACTGTTTTCCCTGGTTCTTACTCTGCTCCATACAACTATGCTGCCCGTCCTTACTTCTATCATATCCAAAGGTGGAATATTATTCTGCTCCATTAGCTTCCGGGACAAATATATTTCCTTGCTCATATGGCTTTAACCTCACTTTTCCATATTTTCTCGGTCCTGCTCCAGGCTGTATAAATCGATAAGATGGGATAATCAGTATTCAATTCGACTCAATTCATTTATAGCTGGATAGGATGGTTGTTTAGGCGCTATATTAATATCAATTGAAATGTGTAGCAATGACAACTGAAAATAGGCCCAAGCCTAAAAAATCACTAAAAATCGCTTGGTTCTTGAATACGTGTCTTGTATTTTTGTACCTTATAATATGAAATAGGCTTCATATTTGATAATATTATTAAGGTAATGCACTACTATAAGCCATTACGATGGAGATGAATCCAATGAAGATAATAAGCGCCTGTTTATGTGGTATAAACTGCAAATATAATGGCAAAAACAATTATAATCGGATATTTCAAGATATGTTAATTAAGGAGCAGGTAATTCCTATATGTCCCGAGCAATTGGGAGGACTGCCTACCCCACGCCCTCCCTGTGAGATAAAGGGGGGCAGCGGTGAAGAAGTTTTAAGCGGAAAGGCACGGGTAATAAACCATGAAGGCTGTGATCTTAGCGATGCTTTCGTCAAGGGAGCGGAAGAGACTTTAAAGCTAGCCCTTGCTCAGGGGATCAAGGAGGCTATACTCCAAAGCCGAAGCCCTTCTTGTGGTTGCGGATTCATCTATGATGGCACATTCTCATCTCAGCTTATTAAAGGTGATGGAGTTACCACCGCTCTTTTACGCAGGCATGGAATTAGAGTGATTAGTGAGGCAGAATATTTAAGCAGGAACATAAGGAGAGGAAAATAATTGAGAGCATTGAGTTTGTTTTCAGGCGGCCTGGACTCGCAGTTGGCCGTAAAGATAATTCAAGAACAAGGTATTGAAGTAATAGGATTACATTTCACCACTCCCTTTTTTGGTGGTAGCCGGGAAATCAGTAAAGCTGCCTCGGATTTGGGTATTGAATTCAGGGAAATAGATATAAGTGAAGATTATATCCCCCGGGTACTATTGAATCCAGTTTATGGTTACGGCAAAAACTTCAATCCCTGCATCGACTGTCATGCCTATATGCTTAATTGGGCCGGCAAGCTGATGAAGGAGTATGAAGCTTCTTTTATTATTACCGGTGAAGTAGTGGGCCAAAGACCTATGAGTCAAAATCGTTCCGCCCTCAATGCAGTAGATAAACTGTCAGGTTATAAAGGTTTAGTGCTTCGTCCCCTTTCCGCCCGCTTGCTGGAGGAAAGCATTCCGGAGAAAGAAGGCTGGGTTGACCGGGAACAGCTTCTGGACATTAATGGTCGGGGAAGAATCCGGCAAATGGAACTGGCCGAGAAATACCAGCTTAAAGATTACCCTTCTCCGGGTGGAGGTTGTTTACTTACCGAAGTGAATTTCGCTCGACGCTTACGCCATTTGTTGAAATATGTCAGTGCACCATCCCCTCGGGAAATGCAGGTTTTACGCTTAGGCCGGCATTTTTACCTGAGGGATGGGGTGCTACTGGTGGTGGGCCGCAATAAATCAGAAAATGAGCGACTGGCTAATCTCAATATGGATGATGATGTGCTGCTAAAGGTGGCTGATAGGCCGGGGCCTTTAGCTTTAATCAGGGCCATGCACAATAACTTAAAGCCAGAAGACTTGAAACTGGCCGCCTCCATTGTGGCCAGATACAGTGATGCCAAAAATGAAAAACAGGCTCGCATCAAGGTATTCAGCGAAAAAAATGATAGTATGGACATTATGCTTATTAAACCACTTGCAGCCGAGGAGGTACCAGCCAGTGTTTAGCAAATATGATTCCCTGTTGTAACTCCCCTGCCAATCCGCCCAGTATAATTTTTCACAGGGGAATTAATATCATTCAAAGATATGGAGATCAATTTGTTTAAACATTTCCTGGTATCCTTCCACCGCCGGGTGAGCTCCATCCAAAAGCAGCAATTCGGTTCTCAAGCGGCCTTTATCATCATAAAAGGCTTGATTAAAGGGAATTACGGGTATATTTTTCAACTCTGCATAACTCCTCATCCAATCCCTGATTCGAGCCAATAATTCCTCCAGATACCTGTCATCAATAGGGGTAGGCAGTCCGAATACTACATTAATACCATTTTCTTCTGCCTTTTCCGCCATCAAGCGAAAGTTGGTCACAATGCGGTCAAATGATTCTGCCATCAATATATCATTAGCTCCACCCATTATTACTACATGGCTGGGCTCAAAGCTTAACACTGCCCGGTCAAATCGACGCAACATATCACTGGTGGTATTACCATTGATTCCCTTGTTGATAACTTCCACTCCCAGTCTTTCCTGCAAGCTATTGACCCAGGAAACTGAAGGACCGAAAGGGAAGCCCCAGGTTATACTGTCGCCCAGGCAAACGATTTTAATCAAATCTGACAATACATTTCTACCCCCTGTTAAGATCACTTAAATTAATATTACCCTGATCTATAAAGACCAGGGTAATTTGCCGATATGCTTGGATAATTAATCTTCAATAACCGAGGCCTGCAATTGGTCCAGTATATCTTTAAGCTTATTCAGGTTATTGCCATAGCCAGCCCAGTCACCAGCACTAAGGCTCTCCTGGGCTTGATCATAATACTGCTTCGCCTGCTGGGCCAGTTCGGCCAAGCTCTGGCTACCCGGGCTGCTTACTTCGGAATCGTCCGGTGGGCTGGTTTCACCACCCACTGGCTCTTCACCCGGCCTTCCAAATAAGGAAGTGAGGGCGTCTGCCAGGGTTGGTTCCATTACTGTTTTGTTTCCGAACCCGGCAATGACTCGCTTTAATTCAGGCAATTTGCTGCTATCCGCCTGCAAGTACAAAGGTTCTACATAGAGTATGGAATTGCCCATGGGAATAACCAGCAGGTTGCCGCGGTAAACCCTGGATCCTCTTTGGTCCCAAAGGCTGAGTTGCTGGGCTATGACCGTGTTCTGGTTGATCCTGGACTCTATCTGTTCCGGACCATAGATAGTTTCCTGTTTGGGGAAATTATATACCAGTAATTTTCCATAGTTATCTCCATCCATACGGGCACACATCCACCCCACCATATTAGGCCTGCTCTTGGGAGTGAAGGGCAGCATCAGTATATACTCGGCTTCCTCCTCCCCGGGCAATTTCATAATAATATAATAGGGTTCCATGGTTTGGGATTTATCATCTACCACTTCAGTAGGAATCAACCAGGGATCCTCTTTATTATAAAATACATAAGGATCGGTCATATGGAAGGTCTTATAGGTATTGGCCTGGATTTTAAACATGTCGACCGGATAGCGTACATGGGCCCTTAAGCCTTCAGGCATCTCACTGATAGGTTGGTAGATGTCTGGGAAAATAGCAGCATAGGTCTTGATTATGGGATCATCTTCATCGGCAATATAAAAATTCATGTCCCCAGTATAGGCATCGACAGTGACTTTGACCGAATTGCGCAAATAATTGTTGCGATTGGAATCAAAGGGTTCTGAATAAGGATATTTATTGGTAAAGGTATAAGCATCCATCATCCAGTAAAGTTTCCCATCGTCATTGATAACAATGTAAGGATCCGAATCATAACTCAAATATGGGGTTATCATCTTCACCCGGTTTACAATGTTACGATTCATCAATATCTGGCTGTCATTGGTTACCTGTGAAGACAACATCATCTTATAATCCTTTAATACCCAGGAGAATATCAATTTGCGAAAAATAGAGTTCACCTTTATTCCATTATCCCCTTCATAGGTGGTATAAACGTTTTGTTCTCCCATGGGATAATCGAATTCCTTCTGCAGGGTGTTAACAATAACATAATTGTTGGTTACCTCTCCGAAATAAATCTCCGGTCGTTCTATCTTAAGGTCGGTACTAAAGCGCGGGGGAATATCCTTGACAAAGAACTCGGGAAAACCTTCTTCTGCTACTTCGGTAACCGGGCTGACTACCAGACCGTACCCATGAGTATACATTAACTTCTGGTTAATCCAGGTCTTGGCCTCCTCCGGTAACTCGGCCTGATCAATCTCCCGGGCTGACAACATTACCTGCCGGTAATTGCCGTCAATGATATAGCGGTCTACGTCTACATCATCAAAGACATAATAAGGTCTGAGCTGTTGTAGATTTTTGTAGGTGGTCATCAAAGGCTGCCAGTCCCACAGCCTGATATTATCAACCGTTATTTTATGGTCAGGATCATAGATATCCAGTAGATTGTCTACATCGAATTGCTGGTTTTTCGCATTATCCAGGCCGTAAGCGGCTCGAGTAAACTTAATAGCACTTTCAATGTATGGCCTTTCCTTATTAAACTCATTGGGCTGAACTACGAAATTCTGTATTAAAGTAGGGTAAAGACCGCCCAGGAAAATAGCCACCAGTATCCATACTCCAATACTTATTAATACCAGGTTAAACTTTTTGACAAAGATATTAATTATTATGACCAGGGTAATAATAATGGATATGACCATCAAGACTTTGTACGCTATCAAGCGGGCGTATATATCAGTATAGGTGGCACCAAAAACAATTCCCTCAGGTGAGAATAAAACCCCATAGGAATCCAGTACATAACCCCAGGCCTTCAGGGCAAATATGAAAGCTATAAGTATGGCAATATGACTCTTGGCTACGGTAAATTGTCGCCAATTGCCAAATAATAAATCTGAAGATGCATTTAAGGCATATATTATGCCTACTGTAATTGTGACCAGAATTAAACCAGTCATCAGGGTAGAGTATATAAACTGGTAAAAGTTCAAATTGAAGAAATAAAAGCCCAGATCCTTGGCAAAAATCGGATCTACTGTTCCTACAGCTACTCGATTTAAATACTGCTGTATTACAATCCAATAATCACCTGCAACTGAACTAAGAATAAACCCACCAAACAAGCTTACTCCTACAAATATCCATTTGGTATAGGGTCCTTGCATAAAGTCGCGCCAGGGCGACGGCCTTTCCTGATCCAGGTAAATAACTTCACGACCTTCATTGTCTTCTTCCGGTCTCTC
>JAAYNQ010000128.1 GCA_012520725.1 Syntrophomonadaceae bacterium
AGGGGCGGTCTTCGACCGCCCGCCGGATCCAGTCCTAAATTTTCATCCTTCTTGCTATACCCTGATCATAGCTCATTGCTGGGTTTTGGCCTTAACTGATCTGTCCTTGTTCCAGCTCTATCTCCCCGGTGGTAGAAGCAAAAACCTTGGAATTAGCTGGTATCACATCTCCCTCTTTAAGGACACAGCCACTACCTACCACCACTCCCGCATTCAGTCGCACCCCTGGATCCAACTGGCAATGGGACCCGACCACGGCCTGGTCTATCACCCCTTTATCTCCGATCACACTATTATTCCAGATCACACAGTCCTTCAGCGATACCCCGGAACCGATAGTACACCCGTCTCCGATTACTACCGTACCCTGCATCCGGACCTCTTCACCCATTTTCACCTCTCGGCCGATCAGGGTGCGGGCAGAAGCGGAACTATAAATCAACTGCCCCGCCGCTCGTACCCCTACCTGCCCGTTTAGCAAGTCCTGGTGGGCCTGGCGGTAGGTATCTATATTACCCACATCACACCAATAATCATCTATGGTGATTCCATAAAAAGGGGCACCCACCTTGACCAGATGAGGAAAAACCTGTTTACCGAAATCATAAAACTGCCGGGGGGGTATGTATTTAAAGATTTCCGGCTCAAAAACGTAAATCCCAGTGTTAGCCAGATTGCTCAAGGCTTCAGCTCTTTTGGGTTTTTCCTGGAAGCTTTTGATTTTATGTTTCTCATCAGTAATGACTACCCCGAAATGTTCCACCTCTTCCACCCGCTTTAAAGCAATGGTAGCCAGTGCCCCATGACGGCGATGAGCCTGAAGTAAAGAAGTGATATCTATGTCGGTTAAAGCGTCCCCGCTGATTACTACAAAGGTATCATCCAAGAACCATTCGCATTTTTTTACTCCCCCGGCCGTTCCCATTAGTTCCTCTTCAGGCGAATAATTAAGGGATAAGCCGTATTTGCTGCCATCCTGAAAATAGTCCCTGATTGACTCAGCATGATAATGCAGATTTGCTATTAGCTGTTTACAATGGTGATTTTCCAATAGATTTATTATATGTTCCATCAAGGGCCGGTTTCCTACCGGGACCATGGGTTTGGGTATATGCATGGTCAAGGGCATCAAGCGAGAACCAACTCCCGCTGCCATTATCATAGCCTTCATCTGTTTTTATCCTCCTCCTAGCTTTTAATCATATGATCGTTTCAGAATTAAATCTGCTGGTATTGACTTGGTAAAATAAGAGCACTGATATGCAGGGCTTTGCCCTGGAAAAAATGATTTTTCGCAGGGCAAAATACTCATACGTATAATTTAACAGAGTAGGTTTTTTATCGCAATAATGCTATAGGCCAGATATATTACGACTGGTAACGTGAAAGGCAGTACTCCTGGTACTGAACGGATGAGTGTGGAGTTGCATGGCTAGAAACTCCAGATGGGTTTTAATCTCCCCTAAGATATAATCAATTTCTTTCTGACGGGCTCTATTAAGAGACACTTGTTTGCCGACCTCTTCCAGACTTTTATACATCTGTTCGATGCCTAAATAGGCATGTTCTTCATTCTGCTCCAATAAACAATAGGCTAATTCAGTCAAATCAATATATAATTCCTTGAGATGACTCTTAGGCTGGTAGATACTGTCTAAATGGTTTACCTGTGCCAGTATGGCTCGATAGCAATTGGTTACCTGACTGGACAAATAATTACCCCCTCATAAGGTATCAGATCATCGAAAGAAATAATTACATATTATGACACCTTCATCAGTTTATAAAACAAATACTCTTTAGTCAATATTATTAGCCCCTATTTATCGGCATTTTTTTCCGTCATACTTCTATCTAAAAACCTTTAATGCGATATCCTTCGTCAATATCCTGCAAACCCGTAGGTACGACCTGCGGTCGCCAGCCGTGCCGTTCCATGAAATGCCGTAGCAAGCCCGGGCGGGCGGTCGAAGACCGCCCCTACAATCTCCGCCAACATCGCAAAACACCTTTGAATGCCTGCCGGATATCCATATTCACGTAATGATCTGTGGGGGCGAGTAGCCACATAATCACCGGTGTAAGCCCGTAGGGGCGACCTGCGGTCGCCAGCCGTGCCGTTCCACGAAATACCGTGGCAAGCCCGGGCGGGCGGTCGAAGACCGCCCCTACAATCGTGTAATTAATACGGGGTATCGGACATTCAGCCCAGGAGGGCGGTCGAAGACCGCCCCTTCGGATTTAATATTGGGGAGATGGGGTCAAGCATTTCCGTGGGAGCTCATTCTTTTTGTTCTTTCATCAGTTTATAGTTGATACTATCGGCTAAAGCCTGCCAGGAGGCTTCGATAATATTTTCGGATACTCCCACTGTGCTCCATTTATTGACCTGATCCCCGGATTCAATCAATACTCTAACCCGGGCTGCAGTAGCCCGGTTACCGTCCAGCACCCGCACCTTGTAATCTGAAAGGTGCATTTCGTCAATTTCCGGAAACACTTCATTCAAGGCTTTGCGCAGTGAGTTATCCAGGGCATTAACGGGTCCGTCGCCTTCAGCTGCGGTATGTACTACCTTATCATCGATAGCCACCTTTATCATGGCTTCGGAGGTCATTTCCCCATCTTCGTTCTTTTCCAGGATTATCTTTAGATTCCGCAGTTTAAAATGATCCTTGTACTGTCCGAAGGCTTTTCTCAAGAGCAATTCCATGGAGGCATCAGCCCCTTCGAATTGGAAACCCTGCTTTTCCAATTCCTTAATCTCTTTGATAACTTTACGGGTTTCGGCATCGTATTCATTTACATCTATGTTAAATTCCCGGGCTTTATATAATAAATTGGATAGGCCCGAAAGTTCCGATACCAAGACCCGGCGATGATTCCCCACCGCTTCGGGATCAATGTGCTCATAAGTAAGGGAGTCCTTTAACAGGGCACTTACATGTATCCCCCCTTTGTGGGCAAAGGCCCCATGACCTACATAGGGCTGGTTATTATGATGAGGCATATTGGCTATTTCACTAATATAGCGTGATACTTCGGTCAGGCGTTTCAAGTTGCCGGCGGGCAGAGCCCTTTTATGCATTTTAAGTTCCAGCCCGGGTATTACGGTACATAAGTCCACATTACCACAACGTTCACCATAGCCGTTCATGGTGCCTTGAACATGAACACAACCATGCTGTACTGCCATTAAGGTATTGGCCGCCGCACAACCGGAGTCGTTGTGCACATGTACTCCTAAAGGCTGCCGGTTATGGAGTTTAACCTGTTCCACTATCTTGGCTACTTCCCAGGGCATGGCTCCCCCATTAGTGTCACACAGCACCAGGCAATCTGCTCCTGCTGCCTGGGCCGCACTTAGGACCTCCAGGGCATAGTCCGGATTGTTTTTATAACCATCAAAGAAATGTTCGGCATCGAAAATTACTTCCAAGCCCTTGTCTTTCAGGCAGGAAATCGTATCCCTTATCATTCTCAGGTTTTCTTCCAGGCTGGTCTCCAAAGCCCTGGTCACATGAAAATCCCAGGACTTTCCGAAGATAGTGGCTACTGTGACCCCGGCCTCCAGCACCGCTTTAATATTGCTGTCTTTTTTAACACTGATGCCTGGCTTGCGGGTAGAACTAAAGGCGCTGATTTTGGCCTGCTTAAGCTCCAAGCGGGCGGCCTGCCGGAAAAACTGCAGATCTTTAGGGTTGCTGCCAGGCCATCCGCCCTCAATATAAGCTATACCCAGATAGTCCAGCTTGCTGGCTATCTTCAGTTTGTCATCAATGGTGAAGGATAATCCTTCCCCCTGGGAGCCATCCCGCAGGGTAGTATCATAAACCGCTACATCCAGTTTTATATTCCCAATATTGTGCCCTCCTCACTTCACTGGTTTCATTCTCCTATAACTGCAGTATTTTCTGGGCAATTATATCGCCCATTTCCTTGGTTCCCAACAGCTTCACCGGCTGCTCTGAATCGCTACAGGCCAGCAGGTCACCGGTCCGGTAGCCTTCCTCCAAGGCTTTGTTTACCGCTTTTTCTATCAATTCGGCCTCTTGATCCAGATTAAAAGAGTATCTCAACATCATGGCCGCAGACAATATGGTAGCTAAAGGATTGGCCTTGTTCTGGCCGGCTATATCAGGTGCACTGCCGTGAGAGGGCTCATAAAGCCCCACTTCCCCTCCGATGGAAGCACTGGGCAGCATGCCAATGGAACCGGTCAACATGGAGGCCTCGTCAGTCAATATGTCCCCAAACATATTCTCGGTCACGATAACATCAAACTGCCGGGGATCTCTGATCAGTTGCATGGAACAATTATCTACATACATATGAGTGGTTTTTACCTGGGGATATTCCTTTTCCAGTCTGCTTACGGTCTCTCTCCATAAACGGGAAGATTCCAGTACATTGGCCTTATCCACTGAACACAATTGTTTCCTGCGCTTGCCCGCTACCTCATAGGCCAAACGAACAATCCTTTCAATCTCAAGGGTGGAATAGCTTAACACGTCAGTGGCGGTCTCCCCGCCCTGGGGTGTCTTTTCCCGGCTCTTGTTACCAAAATACAATCCCCCGGTTAATTCCCTTATTACCATGATATCTACTCCTTTAATAACTTCCTCCTTAATGGTGGAAGCCTGAAGCAGACCAGGGAAAAGGATGCAGGGACGAAGGTTGGCAAAAAGGGCCAATCTCTTGCGCAAAGGCAAGAGGGCTCCTACCTCCGGGCGCAGGTGTACCGGAAGTTCATCATACTCAGGTCCACCAATGGCTCCTAAAAGAACGGCATCCGAACTCTTGCACAAAGCCAGGGTTTCCTCGGGCAGGGGATGCCCTACCGCATCATAGGCAGCCCCTCCCACCAGGGCTTCGGTAAATTCAAATTGGTGTCCAAACCTTGAAGCTATTGCTTCCAGTGCTTTAACTGCTTCCGGGACTATCTCGATTCCAATGCCATCTCCCGGTAATACTGCAATCTTATACCTCAACCTTATCTCTTTCCTTTCTTTCCTTAACGTAGTTGATCAGGCCGCCCTTATCCATTATTTCTTGCATAAAAGGGGGAAATGGCATAGCCTGAAATTCTTCTTGGCTCCTTAAATTGATAATCTTTCCTCTTTCCAGGTCCACCTGCAAAGAATCCCCATCCTGTACGGCATCTACCGCTTCACTACATTCCAGAATGGGCAGGCCGATATTGATGCAGTTGCGATAAAATATGCGAGCAAAGGATTTGGCAATAACACAGGATACCCCGGCTCCCTTAATGGCTATGGGGGCATGTTCCCTGGAACTGCCGCAGCCAAAATTCTTGTCGGCGACAATAATATCACCCCTCTGCACCTTTCCTGGAAAGCTGGGGTCGGCATCTTCCATGCAATGCCGGGCCAATTCCCGGGGATCAAAGGTATTCAAATAACGGGCCGGAATAATGGCATCGGTATCAATATCGGAGCCGAATTTATGAACTTTGCCTGATATAATCAACAGCTATCACTCCTCTCTTATGGGGTTTTCCTTGTACCAGGACAAGTAATGGGGACATTTTTTAATACTTGCAACGTAAACTATGCATCATTGGCGGGCGACCGCAGGTCGCCCCTACAGGGCCAGGGCGTTATGCTGTTCTACTCCGGCGGGCCACCGCAGGTCGCCCCTACAGGGCCAGGGCGTTATGCTGTTCTACTCCGGCGGGCCACCGCAGGTCGCCCCTACAGGCTGTGTCCCTTACCTTACGCCTCCCAGGGAGCGGCAATCCTGCCTTTGATGGCACTGGCGGCTGCTACCGCCGGGCTGGCCAGGTATACTTCGCTTTCCGGGTGGCCCATGCGGCCCACAAAATTGCGGTTGGTAGTGGCCAGAGCCTTTTCGCCCCGGGCCAGTATTCCCATATGCCCCCCCAAACAGGGACCACAGGTGGGAGTGCTGACCACGGCCCCGGCTTCGATGAATATCTCAATATATCCCCGGCGCAGGGCTTCCAAATAGATTTGCTGGGTTCCGGGCAGGATAATGGTCCTGAGCTCGGGATGAATTTTCTTGCCTTGCAGAAGCTGAGCTGCCACTTGCAGGTCCTCAATGCGGCCATTGGTGCAGGAACCGATTACAACCTGATCCAGGGGCACCCCAGCCGCCTCACTGACCGGTCGGGTGTTTTCAGGCAAATGAGGAAAGGCTACCACCGGTTCCAGTTTGGATACATCATATTCCCGAACTTGGGCATAAACCGCATCAGAGTCTGATTTGTATATGGTGAAAGGCCTCCTGGCTCTCTTCTGTATATAATCCAGGGTTATTTCATCGGCTTCAATGATGCCGTTTTTCCCTCCCGCTTCGATGGCCATATTGGCCATGGTAAAGCGATTATCTATCGAGAGCTTTTTAATCACTTCACCGGTAAATTCCATGGACATATAGCGGGCTCCTTCCACTCCAATGTCGCCGATAGTGTGAAGGATCAGGTCTTTGCCTCCCACCCAGGGGGGTAAATCTCCATAATATATAAACTTGATGGATTCAGGCACCTTAAACCAGGCTTCCCCGGTAGCCATAGCGGCTGCCATATCGGTTGAACCCACTCCGGTAGCAAAGGCCCCTAAGGCTCCATAGGTACAAGTATGAGAATCAGCGCCGATAATCAAGTCTCCCGGCAGCACCAATCCCTGCTCCGGCAAGAGGCAGTGTTCAATCCCCATTTGACCTATTTCAAAATAGTTTTTGATCCCGTACTCAGCCGCAAAATCCCTCATTATTTTACACTGTTCGGCGGACTTAATATCCTTATTGGGGGTGAAATGGTCCGGAACCAGTACTATTTTATTCTGATCAAAAACCTTATCCAGTTCCAGCCGCTTAAATTCGGCAATGGCTACCGGTGCGGTAACGTCATTACCCAGTACCACGTCCAGGCGGCAATTCAATAGTTCTCCCGGCTCTACCATTTCTCTTCCAGCATGGGCGGCCAGAATCTTCTGACTGATGGTCATTCCCATGTGAGCAGCTCCTTTCCCGGGTATTTTTATTCCCCATTAACTTGTGTATTTCTATGTTTTTCATAATAGTACTTGTTGATAGCGTTAATATAGGATTTAACACTGGCCTCGATTATATCAGTACTCAAACCCCGGCCATTATAAATTTTGCCCCCGATTTCGATACGGGATAAGACTTCGCCCAGGGCGTCTTTACCGCTGCCGATAGAGTTCAGTTTATAATCCAGCATATGGCCATAAATGTCGGTGATACGGTCTACCGCCTTGCACCCGGCATCCACCGGTCCATCTCCGGTAGCAGCAGCTTCAAAAGTCATATTGTCTATCTGCAGTTTAACGGTTGCGGTAGGTACCACTGCGGTACCGGCTGACACATGCAGGTAGCTGAGGCTGAAGCGCTCGGGAATGGCCCAAACCCTATCTTTAACCAGGGCTTCCAGGTCATCGTTGGTTAC
This sequence comes from Syntrophomonadaceae bacterium, assembly GCA_012520725.1. Taxonomy (GTDB): domain Bacteria; phylum Bacillota; class Syntrophomonadia; order Syntrophomonadales; family Syntrophomonadaceae; genus JAAYJK01. Next base: position 7,451 of record JAAYNQ010000128.1, read on the forward strand.
CTGTTTCTTCTTGTCTGCAATTTCCTTGAACCCCATAAAAGCCTTTTCCATCTCTTCTTCATCCAGGAAATAGCCTAATCCTTCCATGTGATCTTTGAAGGCATGCCGACCGGAATGTTTGCCCAGGACCAGGTTGCTCTGGCTGAGACCAATCAATTCAGGACTCATTATCTCATAGGTGGAACGTTCTTTAAGCACTCCATCCTGGTGAATACCCGATTCATGCAGAAAAGCATTCTTTCCTACTATAGCTTTGTTATGCTGTACACTCATCCCGGTCAGAGTACTGACCAGACGGCTGGTGCGATAGATTTCCTGGTAATTGATATTTATCTGGGTTTGATAAAAGGCCTTACGGGTATAAAGGGCCATTATTATTTCTTCCAGGGAAGCATTGCCCGCTCTCTCCCCGATCCCGTTCACCGCGCATTCCACCTGCCGGGCTCCATTCAGTATCCCGGACAGGGAGTTGGCTACCGCCATACCCAGATCATCGTGGCAGTGAACGCTGAGTACCGCCTGATCTATATTGGGGACCTTGCTCATAATGTTTTTGATAAAGGCTCCAAATTCTTCTGGTGTGGCATAGCCTACTGTGTCCGGCAGGTTGACCGTAGTAGCACCGGCTTCAATAACCTTTTCTACCACCAGGGCCAGGTAATCAGGATCGCTTCTGGAGGCATCCTCAGCCGAAAACTCCACATCGCTGCAGTACCTTTTAGCATATTTGACTGCTTCTACCGCCTGTACCAGTACTTCATCCCGGGACTTGTGCAGCTTGTATTTAAGATGTATGGGTGAAGTAGCCAAAAAGGTATGTATCCTGGGATTTTCCGCCCCCTTTAGAGCTTCCCAGGTCCGATCTATGTCGGAACGGCTGGCCCGACACAAAGCAGCTATAACCGGTCCTTTAACCGCCTCCGCGATTCTTTTGACCGCTTTGAAATCTCCAGGAGAAGAAACGGGAAATCCAGCTTCAATAATGTCTACACCTAGTCGAGCTAGCTGCATAGCAATTTCCAGCTTTTCTTCTTCATTTAAGCTAACTCCCGGCGATTGTTCGCCATCCCGCAGTGTAGTATCAAAGAGATATACCCGATTCTTGTTTTCCAATTCCAAAACCTCCTCTTAATGTGAACATGGCAATATTACTTACTATCTTTCAGCCAGGGCATCATGGCTCTTAAATCTGCCCCTACTTCTTCAATTAAATGTTCCCGGTTCTGCCTTCTTAAGGCATTGAACTGAGGCCGCCCTACCTGGTTTTCCAGTAGCCATTCTTTAGCAAATTTGCCTTCCTGGATTTCTTTCAGGGCTTCATACATGGCATAACGGCTCTCTTCACCGATTATTTGCGGTCCCTTGATGTAGTCACCCCATTCAGCGGTATCGCTGATGGAATACCTCATATAGCTCATGCCGCCTTCATACATGAGGTCAACAATGAGTTTCAGCTCATGCATACATTCAAAATAGGCAATCTCCGGCTGGTAGCCTGCTTCCACCAGGGTTTCGAAGCCGGCTTTGACCAGCTCGGTTACTCCGCCGCAGAGTACGCATTGTTCACCAAAAAGGTCGGTTTCGGTTTCTTCCATAAAGGTAGTTTCAATCACTCCAGCCCGGGTACAGCCTATTCCACAGGCAAAAGCTAAGGCCAAATCCTTGGCTTTTCCGCTGTAATCCTGCTCTACCGCTATCAGACCCGGAACTCCGGCTCCTTTTACATACATGCGCCTGACCAGATGGCCTGGGCCCTTGGGGGCTACCATGAAAACGTCCACAAAGTCCGGGGGCATGATTTGTCCAAAATGAATATTGAATCCATGGGAAAATCCCAGGGCATTTCCTTCCTGCAAATAAGGTTTGATTTCGTTATTATAAACCTGGGCCTGGGTTTGGTCGGGCAAGAGGATATGGATTATATCCGCCGCCTGGGCTGCTTCCGCTACGCTCATGGGCTGGAGTCCGGCTGCTATTACTGCATCCCATTCCTTTTGGGTTTCATCGTCTATGGGTTTTCTAATACCAACGATTACCTTACACCCGCTCTCATGCAGGTTCTGGGCCTGGGCATGACCCTGGGAACCAAATCCCATTACCGCTATAGTTTTGCCTTTTAGTAAATCCAGATTAGCATCCGCATCATAATACATTTTAGCCATTAATATCATCCTCCTGATTTATTAATCTTTAAGTTATCGGGAAAAGTCCCGGGTTAACTGATGTTGTGTCCGGGACCGCGTACAATGGCGATTTTCCCGGTTCTGACCAGTTCCAATATGCCGAAAGGTTTGAGGGAATCCTCTATGGCCTCCATTTTGCCGGCGTCTCCGGTAGCTTCAATAATCAGGGTATTTTTGCCGATATCCACGATGCGGGCCCGGAATATTTCTACCAGCTGGACAATTTCGGAGCGAACACTGGGATCAGCCTTAACCTTGATCAATATCAGCTCCCTTTCCACCAGCCTCTCTTCGGTAATATCCACCACCTTGATTACATCCACCAGCTTGTAGAGCTGTTTGCTGACCTGTTCGATAATTTTGTCATCACCGCTTACCACTACGGTCATACGTGATACACTGGGGTTTTCGGTTTCCCCGACGGCCAGGCTTTCAATATTATATCCTCTCCTGCGAAACATGGTGGCCACCCGGGTTAATACTCCCGGTTTGTTTTCCACGGTTATAGCCAGAGTATGTTTTTTCATAGTCTATTCCTCCCCCAGCATATTAAGTAATGATTCCCCAGGCGCTACCATGGGATAAACATCTGCCATCCGGTCAACCCAGAAATCAATTACTACGGGTCGCTTGCTTTCCTGTAAGGCTTCTCGCAAGGCTCCATCCACATCCTGGTGGTCTTTAACCCGCATCCCTACTGCTCCATAGGCCTCGGCCAGCTTTACAAAATCGGGCTGGACGCTGATATCGGTATGAGAGAAGCGGCCTCCATAAAATAGACTCTGCCACTGCCTGACCATACCCAGGTATTGATTATTGAGTATACATACGATCACCGGCAGTTGGTAGGCTATGGCGGTCCCCAGTTCCTGGATATTCATCTGTATGCTGCCGTCTCCGGCAATATCGATAACTGGAAGATGGGGACAGGCAATCTTGGCTCCGATGGCCGCCGGAAGACCAAAACCCATAGTGCCCAAGCCTCCCGAGGTTATAAAAGAGCGCGGGTTCTTAAATTTGTAGTAATGAGCCGCCCACATCTGGTTCTGCCCCACTTCAGTAGTTATTATGGCCTCTCCCTGGGTCAATTCGGATATTTTTTCTACCACATGCTGGGGCATAATACGTCCTTCACCGGATCTTCCATACCTTAAAGGGTACTTGGCCTTCCAGCGATCAATAATCTTATGCCATTCACTATATTCTTCCACTGGATCCAGCCGCTTATTTATTGCCTGCAAAACTTCTTTGACCTGACCCACAATGGGAATGTGTACATCAACATTTTTACCGATTTCGGCAGCATCGATATCAATATGAATAATCCGGGCATGGGGGGCAAATTCAGCTATCTTGCCGGTGACCCGATCATCAAAGCGCACTCCTATGGCGATTAAAAGATCGCATTCACCGATGGCATAGTTGGCATAACGGGTCCCATGCATGCCCAGCATGCCCAAAGATAGATAATTGCTGCCTGGGAAAGCGCTCATCCCCATCAAAGTGGTAGTCACTGGTATTTTGCGCTTTACAGCCAGCTCCCTCAGTTCTTCCGACGCCTCGCCGCTTACCACTCCACCTCCGGCATAAATAACCGGTCTTTCTGCTTTATTTATCAGTTCTGTGGCAGATACCACCTGGCCATAATTGCATCCTTTCATAACCCGATAACCGCGTAAGTTTATTTCATGAGGATAGGGCTGGTATTCAATTTCTTTTTCCATCAGATCCTTGGGAAGGTCTATCACTACCGGACCTGGACGGTTGGTAGATGCTATATGAAAGGCTTCTTTCACTATTCGGGGCAAATCTTCAGTCCTTTCCAGCACGTAGTTATGTTTGGTAATGGGCATGGTAATTCCAGTTATATCAGCTTCCTGAAAGGCATCCTTTCCTATCAGCGGACTGGCCACCTGGCCAGTAAAGCATACCATGGGTACCGAGTCCATATTAGCGGTGGCTATACCGGTAACCAAGTTGGTAGCACCCGGCCCGGAGGTAGCAATGCAAACCCCGGTTTTACCTGTTACCCGGGCATAGGCATCGGCAGCATGAGCTGCTCCCTGCTCATGACGCACCAGGATGTGACGGATATCTGATCCGTAAATGGCGTCATAAATAGGTAAGACTGATCCCCCCGGATAGCCAAAAATGGTATCCACGCCTTCCTCTTTTAAACACTGCAGCAGAATTTGGGCTCCCTTTAACTTCACACGATCACCTCCATGATTATTGGGCCAAAACAGCTATTTATTAATCCATTATTCTGAGTAAAACTTATCTTTTCCCAGATGAATAAATTTATCTGGGGTTAAGTCGATTGATTAAGTCAGGCCCCAGCATATAAAGTACAATAGCGGGCCTGGCCTGGCCCGCTATTTCCCGGTTTAACTGAAGGCTTATTTCTTGAAAACAGCTCCGGTACTGGCTGATTGTACCAATTGAGCATAGCGTTTCATATAACCGGTTTTTATCTTGGCTTCGGGCTCCTGCCATCTTTTTCTTCTTTGGTCCAGTATCTTCTCATCTACCAATAGCTCTAGTCGTAGGTCAGGTATGTCTATTCGTATGAGGTCCCCTTCCTCTACCAGAGCAATAACACCCCCCGCAGCAGCCTCCGGAGAGACATGGCCAATAGAAGCCCCCCTGGTAGCGCCAGAGAAACGTCCATCAGTAATCAAAGCAACGTCTTTATCCAATCCCATTCCAGCTATAGCTGAAGTGGGGGTAAGCATTTCTCTCATCCCTGGTCCCCCCCGGGGTCCTTCGTAGCGTATTACTATTACATCACCGGCATTTATACGCTGGCCCAGTATTGCTTCCACTGCTGCTTCTTCGGAATCAAAGACCCGGGCTGGTCCTTCATGCCGCATCATTTCTTCAGCCACCGCACTCCTCTTGACCACTGCCCCTTCCTGGGCCAGATTGCCAAAAAGCATAGCCAGGCCACCAGTCTCACTGTAAGGGTCATCAACCGGCCGGATTATTTCATAATCCAGTACCGGATGATCGGCAATATTCTCTCCTACTGTCTTGCCGGTTACGGTAATGCAGGTCGGGTTGATCAGACCCTTTTTATTTATCTCATTATATAAAGCCTGCACTCCACCGGCCCGGTAAAGATCCTCCATGTGGTGGGGACCGGCCGGACTTAAGCGGCACAGGTTAGGGGTCCTGGCACTGATCTGATTAAAAAGATCCAGATCAATTTCTACCCCGCATTCGCCGGCAATGGCCAGGAGATGTAATACCGAGTTGGTAGAACAGCCGATAGCCATATCCATTGTAATGGCATTCATGAAAGCATCAGGGGTCATTATATCCAAAGGCCGGATATCCTTTTCCAGCAATTCCATTATCTTCATTCCAGCCTGTTTAGCCAAGCGGATTCTCTCGGAATACACTGCGGGTATAGTGCCGTTTCCCGGCAAGCCCATGCCTAAGGCTTCGGTCAGGCAATTCATGGAGTTGGCAGTGAACATTCCAGAGCAGGAACCACAGGTGGGACAGGCGGATTCTTCCAGGCACATTAAATCCTCTACCTTCATGCTTCCGGCAGCGGCTGATCCCACTCCCTCAAAAACCTGGGTCAGGCTCACTTTTTTACCTTCTACTATACCGGCCAGCATAGGCCCTCCGCTGACAAAGATGGAGGGTAGGTTCAAACGGGCGGCTGCCATCAGCATCCCCGGTACGATTTTGTCACAATTGGGGATAAACACCAGGGCATCAAAGGCATGGGCGGTAGCCATTATTTCTACCGAATCAGCTATTAGCTCCCGGCTTCCTAAAGAGTATTTCATTCCAATGTGGTTCATGGCTATTCCGTCACATACCCCTATGGTCTGAAACTCCATGGGGGTGCCCCCGGCCATGCTGATGCCGGTTTTAACTGCAGCGGCGATTTTGTCCAGGTTAATATGCCCCGGAACTATATCATTCTTGGAGTTGACTACTCCAATCAAGGGCCTGGATATTTCCTGGTCGGTTAATCCCAGGGCCTTGAATAATGAGCGATGGGGAGCTTTTTCCATTCCCACTTTGGCCATATCGCTTTTCACCTGATTATCTCCTTTCTCCATGCTCTTTTCTAGGGGCGGTCTTTGACCACCCGCGATATAATGCCCAAACATTCGGTATTTACCGCCGAAATCGTGTTTGCTACGATATTCCGGCGAATGAATGGGCGGGCGACCGCAGGTCGCCCCTACGGGCTTGCGACGTTATTCTGTTCTGCTCTGGCAGGCAACCACAGGTCTCCCCTACGGGCCTGCGATGTTTATTTTCGTTCTCCGGTGGGTTGCTGTAGGGGCGGTCTTTGACCGCCAGTTTTTTACTAATAATCTATAAGTTGTAATAAATCAAAAAAGTATATAAAAAACCCTCTCGCCCGTTTTCAGGGACGAGAGGGATTTCCCGCGGTACCACCCTGGTTGTCGTGTTAAAACACAACCACTTAAAGATGCACATAATACCATATGCCTACTTTTTAACGGACTTTTTTCGTCCGGCAACACCTACTAGGTCTTGATAACCGTTCAGATAGCAGCTCCAGGATGAGCACCAGGCAAAATATTGATTCCGGTTCTCAGCACTTCCGGTTCTCTGTCATCAAGGGATTTTACCTGTCGGTTCCTATCATTGCCGTATTTTATGTGCTTATCTATAGAGTATATTTAATGCCCTGTCAGCTGTCAATAGCGTATTTAGATGTTTTTATGCTTTTTTTGTTCCAGCTTCCTTATGTACTCCTTGAGCTGTATGCCGGCAATAGGTCCCGGCCCGCATCGCTTCCCATTTCTGTCCTTGATTTTTTTAAACATGGCCCATAACAAGCGGGTACCTTCTTCAGTTTGATAAGCCTCACAGGGACTCATGCCATGCAGAGTCGGCAACTGTGAATTGTACCATTTGTTAAGATAGATGTCTTTCAAAAAGGGCTCCAAATCAGGATATTCCTTTTTTATTTCTGCGGTTAATATATCAAAAATACCTTCTTTGCGAATTTCCAGACCGTCAAACTCCAGGCAATCGTACATTTTGTTCTCAAAAATTCTACGAGCCCGGTTCATATCCCGGTCTCCAAAGGTGGACAGGGTGATCCAATTAAGACCTACCAAATACTCGGCCAGGAAACAGCCTTCTTCCCCATCTTCTTCCAGCTGGTAAAATACGTCATAGTCATCAGAAAAACGGTAACCGATTTTGGCCAGGGAGTTTATCTGCTTTAACACCGTTTCCCGGTCTTTTAGCAGGTAGCGGGTGCTGATAAAGCGCATTCCATCTTCAAAAATACTATCAACCTCATCCTGCAGCAGGATATCCTCGAATCTGAGGTATTGTCCACCCAGGTAGCGAAATGCGCTTAAAATGTTAATCTCATACTCGCCGATCTTAAGCACCGGGTAATTAATACCCCGGGTCAGCAGACGGTCAAATTCCAAAATGCTGTTATAGTCTTTGCTCATAATCACAAACTCTTCACCATTGATAACCAGATCAGCCAGGACATCGCTCATTATGGATACCGGCATGGTAAAATCGTCTTCACAGCAATGTATCCTCATATGCATGCCATAAGGAAGTTCTTTAACCTCCCTGATATCATCTACTTTATCCAAAATGTCAAATAAGAGATCCAGGTTGATTATTTCATATACCCGGCAGGAGATCTCCTTTTCAAAAGGGTTTACATCAGCATGGGATAGCACCCTTTTGCTCTGGGTATTTTCTATATACATTATTTGCCAGGAGCGATCCATTTTCTTGGCCAGTTTTACCAGGTATTCATGGTGCAGCAACTGTCTCTCTTCCAGGGTTACGGCATAGGCTTTAATACTCACCCGTTCATGGTTCCCATAAGCATCACTTACCCCGCCTTCCACCAATATGGAACCGGGCTGCAGCAGGTGTTTATCTGCCCCCGCCCGGTCAACCCCTGCTGAAAGCAGTGCTGACACATAGTCCAGGTCTTGATGTTTTACCGCGTGAAATAAGCTGTTGACGATCTGCCGTGGGTTTAATCTGATGGAAAGCTTCTCAATCAGTTTTCGCTGCCATTCACAGGAAAAATCAGTGGATTCTTGAAGGTATTTATTATACAAGAAGCGTCCTGGGGCAGGCTTGCTCATATTGCGAACATTATACTCATAAGCCCGGGATATTAAGAAGCAGGCTTCCTCATAGCTGATGGCAACCATGTCCTTTAAGTATTTGCGATCCGCTTCATAGCGCCTCTGACTCATCCCCTCTACCAGGAAAAAACTATGAATTCCATCCGGGTTAAAGGTCAAGTAAAAACATTCGGCCTGAACCTGTTTTTTACCGGTGTACCAGGCTACATCTACTGCAATTCTTCCGCTCTGCCGGGTCATGCTGGCATAAGCGCCAAAAAACTTCCCATTCAATATCTGGGGCGGGGAGGTGTCAATACCGGCCATACTGTACTTTTCCAAGGTACGGTTGCAGATTAGCTCAAATTCCCTACCATACTCCAATTTTAATAGGTAAAAAAAGTCAACCAGTTCAGGTTCATAAAAGGAACCCAGATTCGTTATCAAAGAATTCCTCAGTTCATAAGGAATGTCTTCTATCATTTCCAATATAATCATCCGGCCTTCATTGGTGCTTACTAATTTTTTTATATCATCCACAAAGCTCCTCAATACCGACCGGGGAAAAAAGTTCTTCGGCTTTTTCATGATCTTCTCCTGTTCCCGTTACTGCCTAATTGTAATTTATCATTTTGTACTTTAGATAGCAACCACCCCTTAATTATTATCCAAAGCCCCAAAGGCCAACTCCCCACCGTTTTTGCATTTGGTCTTTATTTCTATATTTAGGTAAATATTAATTTTGGGCTTATACCAGAATTATATACCTCCAAGTTTGGCCTCTTAATTCCAGCTCCTTCATATTTTTGTCCGGTATTAATTTGCTTGTTTTAGTAAAAATTAAGGAGAGGTGATGTTTTTGTTTATTAAGCTTTTAAGTCTATTTTTTATTATATTAATTGGCGGAACCCTTTTATATCTCTTATTTGCCAAAGTGGTGCCTACCGTGACCAATAAAAAATAATCACTAAACTTTAGGGCTTGGCTTCGAAGTTCACAAGAAAATGAATTACCGGGCGGCAAAGTGCTAGTCGTTGCGAGCGAGACTGTCCGAAAATTCTGCTTGGCACCATTATCCTGCTATAATTCTCTCCCAAATGATAAAAATAAGAAAAAGGAGGGACAAAAATGACTAGATATAGAACCAGTGACGGAAAGGAAGATCTTAAACAGAAAGTTCATGTCTTTGGTGCCATGGCCATCCCTCTAGCCTTTGTCAATGGCCTCTATTTTGGAGCTTATGGGCTAAGGAAAATCAGACAATACTGGGAAGGCGGACCCATGGACTAATTACTTCTATCTACTTAAAATGGTTCACTTGGCAGTGGTGGACCATTTTGTCATTTTGTTAACTTATAGGTCGGGCTTTTAATCCCTGCACCAGTCTCTCATCCCTGCACTACCCCAGCTTTTTCAACTCTGTTTTTGCCCCTTGATTCAGCTAAATAGAGTATTACTATAAGGTTTTCATGACCATAGCGCTGCATTGAAAAAATTAATTCAGTATAGAGATGCCTTAAATGAAGGAGCAAAATCTACGTTATTTTTCCGGTATTAGCAAATGTTTTGGCAGGTATCTAGGGTTCCCAAGCAGAAAAAGTATAACAGCGCATCACAATATAAAAATAGGGGGGGTAATAATATGAGTTACCAGTATACTACACTGCTGGTAGAGCAGCAGGAAAAAGGCATCATGGTGGTTACTCTGAATCGGCCGGAAAAGCTCAATGCCATGAACATGGCTATGCTGGAGGAACTAAATGACCTGTGGCTTAAATTAAAGCGAGACCGGGAGACTAGAGTGGTTATACTGAAAGGGGCCGGTGAAAAGGGATTTTGCGGCGGCATGGAAGTTCCGGATGTGATCACTCCGGAAAAGATGAAAGATATACCAGCCATGTATGATTTACAGATACCTATCGGTGAATTGCAGATTAATATGCGCAAAATACCGCAACCCATAATCTGCATTGTTCACGGGTCGGCTGCTGGAGCAGGTTTCAGTTTTGCCATCGCTTCAGATATCAGGATCATATCACCTGATGCCCGGTTTTCTGCCGCTTATGTCAATGTAGGACTGGCAGGGGCAGATATGGGGAGCAGCTATTTTCTGCCCCGTATGATCGGCACCGGCCGGGCTTATGAATTCTTATACACCGGAAATTGGATGAATGCAGAAGAGGCCATGTCCTTAGGCTTTGCCTCCCGCTGCGTGCCCAGAGAGGAATTGATGTCACAGGCCCTGGACTTGGCCCAGATCATAGCCAAGAAAGATCCCCTGGCCATGTGGTTAACCAAAGAAGCATTAAACCAAAATATAGACTGTGCCGGGTTGGAACAGGCTATTATCATGGAAAACCGCAATCAAAACATGATGATCAGCCATTTGGTCAACAAAAGCAAATAAATCTACCGGTTTAACAGCGGAATGCAATAAGGGGCGGTCACACAGACCGCCCCTGCCATTAATAGCCTCTTAAATCCATCTGCCGGTTGATTTCTTCCAGGGTATCTCCAGTATGTCCACCATCGATTTTGACCAGGGCGGCATGGTCCAATTGGGTACGGCCCTTGTTGATAATTATCAAATCTTGATAAAAGGTGGAAAATTCTTTTACAAAACCAGCCAGTGGGTAAACGGTCAAAGATGAACCTATCACCAACAAAACCTGGGCTGAGATTATCATTTCATAAGCCTGGTTATAGTTTTTTATATTCTCCCCAAAGAGCACTACATCCGGCTTTAAGACTCCTCCACATTTTTCACAGAGGGGAACCGGGCCCTGGTACTTGTCCGCATATTCTCGATCATGAAGAGCCTGGCACCCACTATTCATACAGATATAGCGATTGGAATTACCATGAATGGCGACAACATTTTTGCTGCCGGCTTTCTCGTGCAGGCCATCGATATTTTGGGTAACTATGCCTTTGAGGCGGCCTTTCTTTTCCATTTCGGCCAGTACTTTATGGGCTTTGCTGGGTTCCACCGGAGGAAACGAAAAATATTTGCGGTGGAAATCATAGAACTCAGCCGGATTTTGCCTAAAGGCATGTATATTGATGATATTCATCACCCGGTTTTCCCCCAGTTTGGTATATATGCCATCCTTGCCTCTAAAATCCGGGATCCCTGCTTCAGTACTGATTCCGGCTCCGGTCACTGCTACCGTATTACGTGAATGAGCTAGAACGTTCACTACTTTGTCAATTGCATTCATATCCATGTATATCCCTGCCTTTCCTATCAACCCATATGATCAGTAAATACAAGCTATTATGCAAAATATCAGCAATCTCCGGCGGGCGGTCGAAGACCGCCCCTACAAGCCTCGCCGACAACCCCTAAATATCCGGTATAAACCCGTAGGGGCGACCTGCGGTTGTTCGCCGGCTCGTCTCCCAATTACCTTTGCCAGACCCGGGCGGGCGGTCGAAGACCGCCCCTACATTCCTCGCCGGCAACCCCAAAATATCCGGCATAAACCCGTAGGGGCGACCTGCAGTCGCCTGCGACACTCCCGTTCGATACCAACTCAAGTCATAACTATCTTCTATAAACTCCACCCTTAATCCTGCTGCAGGAGCCGGCCGGAGCTTTAATAATCGCAGCATATGGTCTTGCTAAAATTTTCCTCCACAAGTAACATATTCCACCAAATGGCATAGTATGAAACAGAAGCCTTTAAGCAGGTTTCTAAAAAGAATATGGGGGTACTTCAATGCCAGTTTTAACCATACCTGTTACCAGTGAATTAGTATTGGTCATGGATAATGGCATCGGGACCAGCGGGCAGCAATTGAAAAAGAATCGAATCTACAAATATCTCAAAACCAGCGCCGAAAATGAAGATGTTTTTTCCGTAGCCCAGAGCCTGTTAGGTCTGCAGGAAAAGACCAATCTATCCATCCAGCGCAATGACTCCGTTGCCATTGAAGAAGAATAAGCACCCATGTCGGTGATATAGCTATTATAAACTTTCTTTAATCTTACAGGGAATAAAGCGGCGGTTCAGGTACTAAACCTGGAACTAAGGAGGAGAATAAGTGGAAACCACTAGAGTACTGGAAATGACTTTCACCACTGAACTCAACAAAAAACACGTCATCCGGGTAGCAGATGCCAGGAGCGATATAACGGCCTCGGAAGTTGCAGAAGCCATGGATAATATCATCAGCAAAAATATCTTCTCCGGCACCGGAGGAGAATTGGTAGAAAAAGAAAAGGCCCAGCTCATTACCACCCAGGTAGAGGAATTTGAGATCCTTTAAAAGCAAGGGAGCGTAGGTTCAACTTACGCTCCCTTTAATTGATAGCTTGCAAGCTCATTGGTCACCGGCGGGCCAGCACAGCTAGCCCCTACGGGCTTACAACGTAGTTTCGGGTACCGGCGAGGAGTGTAGGGGCGGTCTTCGACCGCCAGCCCGTGTTTGCTACGTTATTCCGGCAAACGGCCAGGCGAGCGACCACAGGTCGCCCTTACGGGCTTACAACGGTATTATCGCCCATCCACGGGCGGGCGAGCGCAGCTCGCCCCTACGG
>JAAYNQ010000129.1 GCA_012520725.1 Syntrophomonadaceae bacterium
GAGTTTTTACCCACAAATCACTATAGCGTGGAAAAAGTCTGCTTTTCCGCCGGCCCTGCAGGTTTGTTAGACACCTTGCAAGAATTACAGCGCAAGACGGTACTTATTAGCGGTTCTGAGACCCATGTCTGTGTGTTCCAGACTACCCGGGACCTTTTGGAGGCAGGATATACGGTGCATGTAATCAGGGATGCAGTCTGTTCCAGATTTAAAGAGAATTATTTGAGTGGACTGCAGTTAATGGACAAGATGGGGGCGGTTATCAACAATACAGAAACCATAGCTTTTGATTTACTGCGGGGTTCTGATCATCCTGCTTTCAAAGTCATATCGGCGGCAGTAAAATAGAATATCCGCCTAGATAAGCTTAATGCCTCGATGGCTTATTATATTTACTAATATATAATATTTACTAGCAGTTAAATCTGCCCTAAGAGTAAATAATAAAGATAATGTTTTGTTCTTATTGACAAAAGGTATTTCAGGTAATATAATAACTATCTGTTGGGCTTAAAGGAACCTGTAAAAAACTAAATCTGATAACTGGTTTCGGCCGCATAAGCAGAGCCGATTATTTTTTGCCCTGATATAAGGAGTGTAGAAGATAAATGCTTAAGGAAATACGCAACATTGGAATAATTGCGCATATTGATGCAGGTAAAACCACAACTACGGAGAGAATACTGTTTTACACTGGGCTTACCCATAAAATGGGAGAGACCCACGACGGTGAAAGTGTGATGGATTACATGGCCTATGAAAAAGAGCGTGGTATTACCATTACTTCTGCTGCTACCAAGTGTATATGGAAAAAGCATCATATAAATATAATAGATACACCCGGGCACGTTGATTTTACAGCTGAAGTGGAAAGAAGTCTGCGCATATTGGATGGCGCAGTGGTTATATTTTGCGCTAAAGGCGGGGTTGAACCTCAATCGGAAACCGTTTGGCGACAGGCCGATAAATACCGGGTACCCAGAATAGCCTTCGTCAACAAAATGGATGCCGTAGGTGCTGATTATCATCGAGTAGTGAAACAGATTAACCATCGCCTGGGAGCGAATCCCCTGATACTGAGCCTGCCGGTGGTGGAGGATCAACAATTCTGCGGTATCATTGACCTGCTGGAAATGAAATACATCACCTTTAGTGGTCGCTTGGGAAATGAGCTTATACAGACCGAAGTCCCGGCTCAGCACCAGGAGGAGGCCGAAAAGTGGAGAAATGTAATGATAGAAACCCTGGCCGAAAATGATGAGGCTATTCTGGAGCTTTATTATGAAGATATGGCAATTCCCACCGAAACTCTCTTGGAAGCCATCCGACGGAATACTGTCAATAACAGTATAGTGCCGGTAGTATGTGGGAGTGCCTACAAAAATATCGGGGTCCAGTTATTATTGGATTCTATTGTCAATTACCTGCCTTCGCCTCTGGAAGTGGAGTCAGCTACTGCCAGGTTGTTGGAGAGCGATGAGGAAATAGAAATACTACCTGATGTTAATGAATGTTTTTCTGCCCTGGTGTTCAAGATAGTCAGTGACCGCCACGTAGGCAAGTTGGCTTTTACCAGAATATATTCGGGTAAATTAAAAGCCGGCAGTTACATTTTTAACAGTACTAGCGGAAAGAAAGAAAGGGTAGGACGACTGGTTAAAATGCATGCCAATCACCGGGAAGAGGTAGATGAGGTCAAAGCCGGTGATATTGCAGCCCTTATCGGACTTAAGGATGTTACTACCGGTGACAGCATTTGCGATGAGAGAAGACCGTTATTATTAGAAGCCATAGAATTTCCGAATCCGGTAATTCAGGTGGCTATAGAACCCAAGACTCAGGCCGATCAAGCCCGGATAGGAGAAGCTCTGGCCAGGATATCCGCAGAAGACCCTACTTTTAAGGTCAGCCATAACCATGACACCGGACAAATGCTTATCGAAGGTATGGGCGAGCTGCATCTGGAAATAATAACTGAGCGGCTGAACAGGGAATTTGGACTTGAGTTTAATATCGGCCGGCCCCAGGTAGCTTACAAGGAAACCATTACCGGCTCCGCCCAGCAGAATACCCGTTATGTTAAGCAGACCGGGGGGAGAGGACAGTATGCCCATGTGCTTATAAGTCTGGAGCCAGCTGATGAAGTATTTATCTTTGAGAGTAAAGTGGTGGGTGGCGCTGTTCCCCGGGAATATATCCCGGCGGTAGAGGCTGGTATTAAGGAAGCTTTGCAGGAAGGTATACTGGAAGGCTATCCGGTAGTAAATGTTAAAGCAGTACTCCTGGATGGTTCTTATCATGAAGTGGATTCCTCGGAATTGGCTTTTAGAACTGCAGCTTTGCTGGCTACCAAGGAATGTATGAAAAAAGCCCAACCCAAATTGCTGGAGCCTATTATGTGCCTGGAAATAACCTCCCCGGAGGAGTTTACCGGCAATATAATCAATAATATCAGTAATAGAAGAGGCCGGCTGGATTCTATGGATATGGAAAACAATACTCAGATTATCAAGGGCTATGTTCCTCTGGCCGAGTTATTCGGCTATTCTACGGTCTTAAGATCCCTCACCCAGGGTCGGGCCGGATTTTCCATGCAATTTTCCCATTACGAGGAAAACCAGAACGCTTCATAGGCCTTGGCTTAAGCCTGGCCGGTAGCCAGTAATTAATGACTGCAGTCAGTGGAAAAGGCTGCTGCCTGACCGTCTCGCTAAATATCAAGAACAACGACCCCTGTTTGGGGGTCGTTTAAGTCTATAAGGTCTTTATATTTTATTTAATCCTCAAACACTCCATAAGTTACAGCCTACTCAAAGCTTATTGATTTAGTCAGGTCCTCCAGTTGTTCCATAGGCATCTTTGCTTTCAGCATAATGCTAATAAGATGGTCTTGGTAGGAGATGCTGGTCTTGGTAGAATTAAGCAATATATCATGGGGAACATTATCTTCCGTTTCAACAACGCCATCTAATCCAGCCAGATTCGATTCTTGCTTCTCCAATTCCATACTATCTGATATGGCGATGGTAATTTCCAGGCTTTCATTATTATCTGGGTTTAGATAATAATAGCTTACCGCCTTAGAGCTGGCGTTAACGATCTTTTCCAGCTGGTATTCGCTGGGGATATTGCGGGGATGCAGTGCAAGTAAATCCAACTTGGATTCTTCCTCATTCATAACTATGGTCGTATCATCAATCGTGCTGGCTGAAACCGGACTATGGGGATCAACATGCCTTGAAAGGGCATCCTTGTTTCTGCTTTTTTCCACGGCATTCAAGGCCTGAGTTCCTATTTCCTTGGCATCGTTATTCAAAGACCTCATGGCTATGAATAATTCATCACTGCTCCCTTGATGATCGGGCTCAGACCCTGAGACAGAATAATCCATATCTGGACTGCTTTCTGCCTGGGGAACTTCCTTACCCATCATTAGCTTGTTGCCGTATTCATCATTTTCACCATTTGGACTTAGTGGTAGTTGATTATCGGCTATTTGAGCAGATTCACTTTTTATGGGGAGTTCAGCCGTATCCTCAAACTGTTTGGGTTCCATCATTCCAGGCAGATAAAGAGCCAGGAGTAAAACGGCTGCTGCTACAGCACCACCCAGCCCATAACGGTGGCGTCCCAAAAAGCTGAAAAGACCGCCCCGGGGAGCAGATGGAACTGTAGAAGGATTTAGGGAAATAATAACCCGGCGGCTGAAATCATCATTCAAAGGAGGAATATCAGGGGCCGCGGCTAGGATCTCCGTTTCCATCCGGCATAGGTCCACCATTTTCCGGCAATAATGGCAGTTATTAAGATGTTCATCTAGTTCAACAGTCAGTTCAGGGGATAAGGTGCCATCACAATAAGCCCAAATATAATCATCTATTTGCTGACAATCCAATTTTTATCCCCCTTTCTTCCTTTTCTTGCAGTATTATTTTTCTTAAAGCCTTTCTAGCCCGGTGAATCCTTACTTCCACATTCTCCCGGCTGATACCTAAGACCTCAGCTATTTCCTGGTTATCCAAATCCAGGTGGTACCTAAGGGTTATTACGATCCGGTAATTCTCAGGCAGTTTCATAATAGCTGATGCAATTTCCCTTTCCAATTCCTGGCGTTCGAACATCAAATGGGGATCAGTAGCAATTGAAGAATAATTCAGTTCATAAATACTGGAATAACTTTCTTCAAAGTTTAGCAAAACCACCTTCTTTTTCTTCCGCAAAGCACTGATGCTTGCATTGGTAGCGATACGGAAAATCCAGGGGGCAAATTTTTTATTCTTATCATATTGATATAGCTTTTCATAAACGGCCAGGAAAACCTCCTGGGTCACATCTTCAGCTTCCTGTTGTTGCCCTACTATCCGGTAAACCAAAGCGAACACCCGGTTCTTGAAGCGGTTAACCAATTCTTCAAAAGCATCCAGGTCACCGTTTAATGATCTACTGGCCAGTAGCTCGTCACTAGTCAAAAACATCAGCTCCCCAAATCCGTTCAATCATTATTACGTGGACTTTATTTAAAGCTTACACTAATAATGAGTATTTTGGTAGCTTAATAGCAGGGGATAGTATAAAATGGCTCCAAGATGAATAAGCTTCCATAATGTGCTAGACTATTACAGAAACCATGAAAATATGGAAAGGTTTAATCCTATGAAAATATTGGTTGATGCTGATGCATGTCCGGTAAGGAATATTATCGAAGACTTGGCCCAACAATATAATTTAGAAGTGATAATGGTAAGCAATCATCATCATGAATTAAAAAGCAGCTATGCCAGGGTATTAACCGTAGATTCTTATTCACAGTCAGTAGATATTGCCATCGCTAATCTGGCCTCAACTGGTGATATTGTGGTTACCCAGGATTATGGACTGGCATCCCTGGTGCTGGAAAAAGGCATTGGCGCCATTCATCCTGGGGGCATTATCTATACCCGGGAAAATATTGAGGGACTTTTGATACAAAGGTATATCAACCAGAAAGCTCGAGAAGCAAGGATTAAGACCGGCCGAAATAGAAAACGCAATATTAAGGATGATATTCGTTTTAGGCAGGCTCTGATAAAGCTCATAGAGATTATGTTGGGGAAGCAAGGTAATTGAGTTATAAAGGACATATGCCCTAAATAATGCTTAAAAAACTGGAGTAAGGGTGTATAATAGAAAATGAAGAATTATTGGAAAGGGGAATGGAAATGTCGGATAAATGCGGCAGCTGTGCTTCTAGTGGAAACTGTAATTTGGACCCGGCCCAATGCGGGCAGGAACAGCAGGAAAAAAGCCTTCTGGGGGCATTAAATAACATTCGTAATGTGATAGTGGTTATGAGCGGTAAAGGTGGTGTAGGCAAGTCATCAGTTACTGGCCTTATTGCTACTAGCCTGGCCCGGCAAGGGAAAAAGGTGGGAGTGTTGGATGCTGATATAACCGGGCCCAGCCAGCCCAAGGCCTTTGGGCTAAGTAAAGACGCGGGCATGCTGGCCTCTGAATACGGAATAATACCCCCCACCACTCGTCTGGGCATAAAACTAATGTCTATAAATTTCTTCCTTCCTAACGAAGATGATCCCGTTATTTGGAGAGGGCCGCTTTTGGCTGGAGCAGTAAAGCAATTCTGGGGTGAAGTTGATTGGAGAGATTTAGATTATATGATAGTTGACCTTCCTCCTGGAACCGGGGACGTGCCTTTAACAGTGATGCAGTCATTGCCTGTAAACGGAATAGTTATAGTATCATCTCCCCAGGATCTAGCCTTTATGGTGGTTAAGAAAACCATTAAGATGACCCAGAAAATGAATATCCCCATACTAGGAATAGTGGAAAACATGAGTCACGCCATTTGTCCGCATTGTAATGAAGTAATAGAAATATTCGGTCAGCACCAGGGAGAAAAGGTTGCTCGTGATTCAGGTATTAATTATCTGGGTAGTTTGCCCTGGGATATGAAATTAAACCAGCTGGTAGATGAGGGTAAAATCGAAGAGTACCAGACGGAACAGATGGAAGCAATAATCGAAAAGATAGTAGCCCAACTGCCCTAAATGCCCGTAGCATTTAGCCGGGGTATATCACCCCGGCTCTTCTATGATAGGGGAGAGTGATAGTTTGAAGATATGTTCTTGGAATGTTAACGGAATTAGAGCTGTGGCCAAAAAGGGATTCCTGGACTGGGTTAAAAAAGAGTCACCGGACATATTGTGCCTGCAAGAAACCAAAGCTCATCCTGCGCAACTGGAAAAGGAACTGCTGGAGATCAATGGCTATACTTGTTATTGGAATGCTGCCCGACGTAAGGGCTATAGTGGTGTAGCCACTTATAGTAAAATAGTCCCCATGGCGGTGGATTACGATTTAGGAGTTGAGGAGTTCGACCAGGAAGGCAGGTTAATTATTAGCAGTTACGATAAATTTACCCTTTTAAATGTCTATTTTCCCAATGGGCAACAAAACCAAGATCGTCTGGATTACAAGCTGCGTTTCTATGCCAGATTAATGGAGGTCTGTGATCAGATGAAAGTAATACAGCCCCATCTGATTATTTGCGGCGATTTCAATACCGCTCATCGGGAAATAGATCTGAAAAACCCCAAGGCTAATGAGAATCGTTCCGGTTTCCTGCCGGTAGAAAGAGCTGTTCTGGATCAATTTCTAAACCGGGGATATATTGATGTATTCAGGTACCTGTATCCGGAGAAAGTCCAATATTCCTGGTGGAGTTACCGCACCATGGCCCGGGAGAGGAACGCTGGATGGAGAATAGATTACTTTTATGTAAGCCAGGAGACCCTGCCCTATATAGAGGATTGCATTATTTTGGATGAGGTTACAGGTTCCGATCATTGCCCGATTATCCTAAATTTAGCTGGTATCCAGTCCAGATAAACGCAAAAATTGCTAAGAAAAGAATAAAAATATAATAATATTGTATATAAGTTAATTGTATAATACAATAAGGGTAAAGCTACGTTAACGAAATACCTTATCCTTAAGAGGTGGTTTCTATGATAACAAAACTATTACTGGAAATGAAGAATATATTAGCTGATTTAGCCTCCACCCTGATTACGGGCAGGCACGCAGATGCTGCCGATTTAGCTATGCGCCTTTCTGAAAAAAGCAAACTACTGGCTGAGGAGCTCTGCAACGAAGTGTA
This sequence comes from Syntrophomonadaceae bacterium, assembly GCA_012520725.1. Lineage (GTDB taxonomy): Bacteria > Bacillota > Syntrophomonadia > Syntrophomonadales > Syntrophomonadaceae > JAAYJK01. Next base: position 7,157 of record JAAYNQ010000129.1, read on the forward strand.
AGAAAATAAAACCATGATGATAAAATCCCCGGCTCTGTAGCCGGGGATTTTGGCGGTAATAGGAGGACGGACCGGTTGAACCTTCTTCTTAAGGAGGACAAGAGGGCTGTTCTCCTATCCTCTATATTGCTCAAAATATCCCTGCTTCCGTATGATAATAGTCACAATCCTCTATACCTATATAAAGCAGCAGGAATATAATAATCTTTTGTAGAATTTAACAATTAATAACAGTAACTGACCTGCCAGTAATTTGCCGGATGCTAATCCTTAATATGTGAAAAAAAGCATTATCTTTCTTTGGATTGACCATCCATTCTAATAGCGGGATAATTAAGATAAGCAGAAAGATAAGCAGATGGGCACCATAAATGCTGTTAGTGAACAAAGAAAAAGGGGTGAAGACTATGCCAGGCGAAAATACTGAACATCAAAGTATGCTGGACAGTATTGAGAATCCGGTAATAGCATTGAACCAGGAGTTGAAGGTATCATATTGTAATCCTGCCTATGCCAGGGCAGCAGGGCTAAAAGTAGGTGAAATGCTAGGACGCTACCTGCTGGAAATCTTTCCGCAGAAGACAGGAGATGATTGCCATAGGGCTTACCTGGAAGTACTGGAAACGGGTAAGTCCAGCACTGCTGTGGGTATGATAGGAAATCAGTATTTTAATGAGCGGATATTTAAAACCCCATTTGGTATATTGTCTATGGCAGAAAACATAGATCATCTCAAGCGTTGGGAGGTAACACTTGATTCTATGGTGCTTAATCAGCGCGCAGTCTTCGACGAACTCAACGATGCGGTGATTGTACATGATGTGCATGATAATCAAATTATTGATGTCAACCAGTCAGCCTGCGATATTTTTGGTTATTCCAGAGAAGAATTTCTGGGTATGAATATGGGAGAACTGACAGCGGATGAACCACCCTATAATAAGGAGGAGTTTTTGCGTTGGCTTAAAAAACCGGCTGAATTGAAAGTTAAACGAATGGAATGGAAGGCCAAGGACAGATCCGGGCGTAGCTTTTGGATTGAACTAAAATCCAAACGTATGCCCATCGGGGATGATATAAGAGTAGTGGCAGTTATTGAGGACATTACTCGTCGCAAGTATACGGAAAAAGAACTGCGGGAATTGTACGAACGTTATGAAGGGCTTTTTGAAAACCCAGCAGATATTGTCTTTATCCACGATCTGGCTGGAAACTTTGTTTCGGTTAATCAAGTTGCCGAGAGAATTACCGGGTACTGGCAAGAAGAACTGGTTAAGATGAACATACAGCAGCTGGCCAGCGAAGACAGTCTTAAGTTATTGAGAGGTTTCCAATACCAGCGCATGCCTCAGTATCAAAGCAGTAATTATGAATTGGAAATAGTAACCAAGTTTAATACCCGGGTATTTCTTGATGTAAATATAAGCCCCATATATAAAGGGGGCAAAGCAACAGCTGTCCTGGGTATAGCCCGGGACATAAGCAAGCGCAAAATGAGGGAATTGGAAGCCATAGAGGATGCCGAAAAATTGGCTAATTTTATCGACTACCTGCCTGATGCCACATTGGCGATTGATATGGAAGGGAGAGTAGTAGTATGGAATAAGGCTATGGAAGAGTTAACAGCAATTAAAGCTGAAGATATGCTGGGGAAGGGAAACTACGAGTATGGACTGGCATTTTATAACCGGAGACGCCCTATTATGGTGGATTTGGTCTTAAGGCCGGAGGAGGTTCAGCAATACTATTCAATTGTTGAGGTAGATAAATACACGATTATTAGTGAATTTGATACTCCCTATTTAAGAGGTGAAGGTCATTATCTATGGGGGCAGGCCATGCCCTGGTATGATAAAAAAGGCAATTTAATCGGCGCCATTGAGTCCCTGCGGGATGTCACGGAACGATATAAGAGCAGGCAGGCTTTGCAGGAGGCAGAAGAGAAAGTTAGACGGGATCGCAAATGCTTATTCACATTAATTGATAATCTGGAAGGATTGATCATGTCTTGTAATTTACGAGGCAAAATAAGGATGGTCAATCGCAAGTTTGCTGATTTGCTAGGTTATGGTGTTGAAGATCTGCCTGGAAAATATATTGCAGAAATTATTGAGGACAGCAGTAATCGATTAGTTGGAGACAGATTGTTGGATACTCTGCAAAGCAATGGATCCAATATTTATGATGTGGTATTGGTCGACAAAGAAGGTGAACGCCAAAAAGCAAAAGTTAAGATTAGGCCGGTATTGGATGAAGGTAATATTACCGGCTGTATTATGCGCATAGAGGAGGCCGAGAAATTAAAAACCCAATAAACGCTACCTGAGTGTAGTTTAAATAATCAAGCATTTATAAAGTAAAGTAAGGTTTTACAACTTGAGAGCAGCGGGACTAATAGTGCTAATTAGTCCTGCTTTTTTTAGATAGCCCGGCCTGGGTGTTGGTTTAACGGTAAGCGAGGGATGAAGGTAGCGATAAAGGGTCAGGCTTGGGAACGCTCTGGGATGAACTTTATATCATGATATGAACGAGAACGGTTCATAGTTAATTCGATCCAGGATGTGGGTTGGAAGCAGGACTTGAATAAGCTGCAGCATTTTTGGCCTCCAATAACAGGGATTACTTAAGGAAAGGAACTCCGTCATATACCAATAAGGCTAATAAACCTTCCTTGTCGCCATATATACTAATAAGAGCAGAGAGGAGGAATGATTATGAAAATCATATTTAACACCGTAATCGACTTGGAAACCTTGCAGAAGATGGAAGCATATATAGAAAAGGCTTTGCAGGAAGCAGAGCAGGATCAGAAACAGTACCTCAATAAAGCGTACCTTACTGATGTAGCATTAAAGGAATACTTGCAACGAATTACCCAATAAATTAGGATCCAATTTAGAATCTTTAAAAGCCTCGTGTTATAACGGGGCTTTTAAAGTTGGGGCAAGTAGCGATAGATTACTTTAAGTAGCTCAACAATCCGTACTACAGCTCCAAGAGAATACAGGTCCCGGAAGCGGGACCTGTAAGGGAATTAGTAATTTTCAGCCAATACTTCATAGTAAGCTTGGGGATGAGCACAGGCTGGGCATATTTCGGGAGCCTCAGTTCCCTGGTGTACATAGCCACAGTTGCGACAGCGCCATTTGATGGAGTTTGCTTTTTTAAACACTGTGCCTGCTTCCAGGTTACTGAGAAGTTTGCGGTACCTCTTCTCGTGTTCTTCCTCAACTTCAGCTATTTCATGAAAATAGTCAGCTATTTCATCAAAACCTTCTTCCCGGGCTATTTTCTCAAATTCAGGATACATACTGTTATGCTCATATAATTCTCCCTCGGCGGCAGCTAAGAGATTAGCTTTAGTATCTGGAATTGATCCACCCATAAGAAATTTAAAGAATAATTTGGCATGTTCCTTTTCATTTAAAGCAGTTTCAGCAAAAAAGCCAGCAATCTGTTCCAGACCTTCCTTTTTGGCCTGGCTGGCGAAATAATCGTATTTGTTGCGGGCCTGGGACTCTCCGGCAAAAGCTGCCCATAGGTTTTGTTCAGTTCTTGATCCCTTAAGTTCCATGTTCATACCTCCTCATAATGCTATATTCAGTCTAATAGCATAATAGCCTAAACTAATCATTAAGTAAACATTTGCTTATAAACTACTTATAATTAGGGGGATGAATCAGCTTTATGTTGACTAATAGGCTGTCTGGCGATGAAAACTTAAAGCAAGATGCTTCAAGTATCCAATAAATCCTGATAATACCTGATCCTGATAGCACTTAAGTATATGAAAGCTATTCTGTTATAATAAAAAGATACAGCCGGCTCCCAATAGCATAGAAGAGTCATAGCAAATATACTGGCCACAAAAGAGGTGAAAATACATGGTCGACTACCAGATGCTGAAAGAAAGCCTGGAGATGTTCCAACTGGATGGGGATAGCTGGAAGGCAGTGGCAGATGAGTTTAAGCGGGAAATTGATTTGGCTGAAGCTGGAGGGAGTAGTTCGTTGAAAATTCTGCCTGCTTTTCTGTCTCCTCCTAGCGGGAATGAAAAAGGGAATTACACGGCTATTGATTTTGGGGGAAGCAATCTGCGGGTGATGCAGGTACAACTGCTGGGACTAGGATTATACCGGATAGCAAAACAGATCAGCCGGCCTTTGCAGGACCCCCAGGGCAGATATGATTTCACTGGACCCCATATAAGCGGATCGGAAATTTTTGGCTGGATAGCTGATATGGTGGGCGAAGTTTTAATGGGATCATCCACGGATGGATTGGGGTTTACCTTTTCTTTTCCCATGCAGCAACTGAGTATTGATTCCGCCCGCTTGTTAAGCTGGACCAAGGAATTAAAACCAAGTGGCACTGTAGGGCAGGATCCATCGCTAATGCTGGGAGATGCCCTAAAATCAAAGGGAATTAAGCTTAAGCCGTCCGCCATAATTAATGACACCGTTGCTGTGTTTCTCACAGGATCTTATTGTGATGCAAGCGTGTGTGCAGGTTCCATATGTGGTACCGGGTTTAATACCTGTATACTGGAATATAAGCAGTGGGAACATCCCATGATTGTAAATACTGAGGCCGGTAATTATTCCCGGCTGCCTCTCAATATCTATGATAAAGTCTTGGATGCCGAAAGCGAAAATCCAGGACAGCAGATAATGGAAAAAATGGTTTCCGGCAAATACCTGGGAGAACTTTTGCGGATTGCTTTGAAGGACCTGGGTGAAAGGGGAGCATGGGGTGATTATGATTCCTCTTTGCCCATTTGGAATCAGCCTTTTGCCCTAAAAACCGAAGTTATGGATTGGCTGCAAAAAAATGACCCCCAAGCCGGACTATTAACTGCTGGCTGGATGGCAGAGATGGGCATTCCGGTTCGGGGAGAAAACCAGCAGCTCTTTAGTATCCTGGGTAAGGCTATTGTACAACGGGCTATCATGCTGATATCTGCCTCATATTGCTCAGTCTTGCAAAGAACCCCACTACGATATGGTCCAAGACAATTGATTGCAGTAGATGGTGCTTTATTCAAACATTGGCCTGGTTTTTTAAGCGAAATAGAAAAGATACTAAAAAGGGAGCTACCGGATAGATCGGTATCGCTAAGATATACCCAGGATGGTTCAAGCGTAGGAGCGGCCATAGCTGCTGCTTTGGCTGGATAAATTGCTTATCTTATCCTGCTGCATCCTGTTCATTAATTATGGTTTAATAGAAATAAAGGTATAATAATATAAAATAACACTTATGGCATATATCGATTGGAGTGAGAATATGTTTGAAACAATGTTTAAAGCCCTGGGTGAGCCAACCCGGTTAAAAATCCTCAAACTGCTGGCGGTTAAAGATTTATGCGTTTGCGATTTGGAAGAAATAATGCAGGCCAGTCAGCCGCGTATTTCCCAACATCTTAAAGTATTAAAGCAAGCCCGTCTGGTTAATGAGCGCAGAGAAGGGCAGCGCCGAGTTTGCAGTCTGAATATGGCTTTACTCAATCAGCATATTAATGAATTTATACACTATTTAGAGGAGCCTTTGGAAAACAATCCGAATTTCAGTGAAGAATTATTCCGCCTGCAGTGTTTGGAAGGTCAGTCTTGCCTTAAGAAATATGGAAAAGTAGAACCGAAACAAAACACCCGTTAGGACATGGAAATGCTCCCCTTCAGTTACTTGCATGTAAGCCGACTGGGGGAGCATTTCATTTAAGGACAGATTAATTAGCCACAAAGAGGTCTTCCTCTGATCCAGGGACGTTTTCACACCTAATTATCCGGTTTTCCCAAGTGCGTATGATGAGTTCCTTTTCATCCAGGGATAGAATATAGTTGGGCAGCAGTGGAGTTTTGCCATATCCATGAGGAGCATTTATAATATAGGTAGGAATGGCAAGCCCGGAGGTATAGCCTCTTAAGTTCTCCATGATGTTCAGGCCAGTCTCAATGCTAGGCATAAAATGAGCAGTTCCTTTCACCTGTTTAGCATGGAAGATATAATAAGGACGCACCCTGATCTTCAGTAATTCATGATTAAGCTTTTTCATCACATGGGCATTGTCATTGATTCCCTTTAAGAGCACAGCCTGATTACCCAGGACTACTCCAGCCTTAACTAAACGGTCACAGGCCTTTTTGGCTTCCAGGGTAACCTCCAATGGGGAGTTAAACTGGGTATTGATGTACAGTGGCTCATGCCGGGCTAAAACCGCACATAGTTCTGGAGTTATCCGCTGGGGCAGGGTTACCGGGGTTCTGGTTCCCAGTCTTTTTATTTCCACATGTTCCATCTTATCCAGTTCACTGAGCAACCAATCCAATACTGAATTGCTCAACATCAATGCATCGCCGCCGGTTATCAATACATCCCGGATTTCAGTGTTGCTCCTTACATAATCCAAGGCCAGAACCAAGTTGGCCATGCTGGCATGAGTGTCCTTCTGCTCGAAATTCCGGCGCCGCTGGCAGTGCCGGCAATACATGCCGCATTGATTGGTTACATTAATGATCAAGCGGTCCGGGTATCGTCTGGTTATAGTAGGAGCTGGACTGGTATCAGCTTCAGCCATAGGATCTTCATGGCCGCTATGATCCTGTAATTCTTTAATGTCAGGTACCGCCTGTTTAAATATGGCTGAATTTCTGTAATTCTCAGGATCTATTAGACTCAGATAATAGGGGGAAATGGCCCAACGGAATTCCTGAGATATTTGACGAATTTCTTCAATCTCCCTATTGCTCAAGGGCAGAAGATCTTTTAGGGTCTCAACATCGCTAATTCTATGTTTCATCTGCCAGCTCCAACGGTTCCAATCAGACTCCTTGGCCTGGAAATATTCAAGAATTCTTTCCTTGTTTATGCGGTTGCGTTCTTTCATTCTGAATCCCGTCTCAATAGTCTTTTCTATGTCTAAATACTCCTGTATACGAGTTTTTAATTCACTGGCTCTTTTCAAACCGGCTGCATGTTTTATGCTGTTATACACGGGAAAATACCTCCTTCACGTATTTATTATCTACCCAGTCATAACTTCCATTAATCAGGTTGGCTACCAGCATTTTGGTTTTGAGCGGTCGAATTTTTTGCAGCTTTTCAGGATGCAGAGAGTATTAGCCTCAATCTCTTAAGCAGCAAACAAAGTTAAATAAAAGATCATTTTCTTGTAAAAATAAAGATTAATGGAAATTTAGAAAAGATGGTGATGATTGTTCAGGAATAAATATTGATTACTCATCCAACTTTTCCTGTAGTGCCTACGAGGTTAGCTGTCGGATTCGGGCCAGGACGCCCTACCAGATAAACTGGATTCACCCCATTATTTGGTTCCCCCGCTTCCTGCACCGGGGTGATGCAGGTATTCGGCTAAATTGAAAATTATTTCTCATCAATATGATTCACTGTAAATATTATAACTTTTTATGATTGATGTGTCAAAAGCCTGGCTCGATATTACCAATTTCAGGAATATTAAGGGCAGCAGTATTAGAGATAAGTGGATAAAGCAAAACCCTGAGCAATTTTCAGGTTTTCCATCTGATTAAGTTCTAAACGGCAGAGTATACCTGATGAGCAGCTATTGCATGAATAGAAAATGTTAATAATCACAAAATAAAGAAAAAATCTTGAGGTGATAAGATGACTTTAGTTCCCTATGACAATCCCTTTCGCCAGTTAGAGGGGCTGCGTCAGAATATGAATAACCTGTTTAATGAGGGGTTTTTCAATTATACTCAGTCCCTGCAGAATCCCAGGATAGATATCTATGATTCTGGCAATGAGGTAATTGCATCCTGTGAAATACCTGGTTTGGAGAAAAAGGATGATGTAAGGATTGAAATCCGGGATGATGTTTTGACCATCAGTGGTACTATAAAACGCAAGCAAGAGATAAGAGAAGAACAGATGCATCGGAAAGAACGTTTTATAGGTCGTTTTCAGCGTTCAATCAGGCTACCCCATAGTGTGGTACCAGACCAGGCTAGCGCATCATACAAAAATGGGATTTTAGAGATACAGATGCCTAGAGCCGGCGCAGGTAACCAGAGACTTATCGACGTTAATTTCAATTAAATGCATTCATGCCGACTGTCAAGTTACTCTATAACTTGAGGTCGGCATTAATGGCAATTAGGGCCTATCATCCTGCTGATTCCTAAATAGCAGGACCAAACAGCAGTAGTTGCAATACCAGCAAACGCCGCTCTTTTAAAACTTCTTCTGCTCATGGACAAAGCTTGATCCTCTCCTGACAATTCCAGGTTTAATAATACCATAGATGTTCCCAGGAAAATCTCCCCTCCAGCAGTTGATGGGCAATCCAAAAGGGGTTGAGGCCCGGTATCATTGCTTGACTATAAGTGAACGCTTATTTATTATGGAGGGGAGGTGGAAAAATGGAAAAAAGGATAAAAAAGGAGAGCATTAAGATTTAAGTTGATGCCCCTGCATGAAGGTATAATCCACAGGTTTGAATGTATAAATAGTTGCCGGAATAGCTTAGTATATATTAATAAAGTCATAGGAGTTAGCCAGGAAAAGGGGGTTATATATTGGAAAAAGTAGTTATAAGACAATTATTTAGGAATAGCAGCAGATACGAAAAGCAGGAGGTTGAAATAAGTGCTTGGGTTCGTAGCAATCGAAACCAAAAATCTTTCGGTTTTCTGACCGTTAATGATGGCACTCATTTCTCCTCCCTGCAAATTGTATATGAGAAAGAAACACTGCCCAACTTTCAGGAGGTGTCCAAATATAGAGCCGGTACGGCAGTAAGGGTACAGGGGCTGGTGGTGATGACTCCCCAAGGAAAACAATCCCTGGAGATTAGGGCCAGCCATATACAACTGGAGGGAGAATCGCCGGAAGACTACCCCATCCAACCTAAACGTCATAGCCGGGAGTTTCTACGCCAGGTAGCACATCTGCGTCCCCGCACCAATCTTTTCTCAGCTGTCTTTAGGGTGCGCTCCTTACTGGCTTATGCTATTCATGTCTTTTTCCAAGAACGGGGATTTATATACCTTCATGCCCCAATTATTACTGCCAGTGATGCCGAAGGGGCCGGGGAAATGTTTAGGGTTAGTACCATGGATCCTCAAAACCCTCCCCTCAATGAAGCAGGGGCAATTGATTATACCCAGGATTTTTTTGGTCGCCGGACTAATCTGACCGTTAGCGGTCAACTGGAAGCAGAAGCCTTCGCTCTGGCTTTTAAAGATGTGTATACCTTTGGACCTACTTTCCGAGCCGAAAACTCCAATACTGCCCGGCATGCGGCAGAATTCTGGATGATTGAACCGGAAATAGCCTTTGCTGATCTGCAGGATAATATGAGGCTGGCTGAGGAAATGGTTAAATTCCTGATTGCCTTTATCCTGAAACAAGCTCCGGAAGAGATGGAGTTTTTCAATAGCTTTGTTGACCAAGGACTTCTGGCCCGGCTGAAGCAGGTGATGGATGCTGATTTTGCTCGAATTACTTATACCCAGGCTATAGAAGTGCTCCAAGAGACTGGTGAAGAATTCGAATATCCAGTACTATGGGGGGCTGATCTGCAAAGCGAGCATGAAAGATATCTGACCGAAAAAATCTTAAAAAAACCGGTGTTCGTCACCGACTATCCCAAGGATATCAAAGCTTTTTACATGCGGCAAAACGATGATGGGAAAACGGTAGCAGCTATGGATTTATTGGTTCCAGGAGTAGGGGAAATAATCGGCGGCAGTCAAAGGGAAGAAAGACTGGAATACTTGGAAAAAAGGATGCAGGAACTGCAAATGAGCGGGGAAGATCTATGGTGGTACCTGGAGCTAAGAAAATATGGCGGGGTTAAACATGCCGGATTTGGCTTAGGCTTCGAGCGTTTGATCATGTATCTTACCGGAATCAGCAATATAAGAGACGTTATACCCTTTCCCCGTACCGTTAAATCATGTGAGTTTTAATACTTAAGTGAAATCAAAGGCTTCCAGGGTGATATAAAGATGGCTGGCAATAAGAGCGAGTTTGAGGAGAAAACCCTATAGTATTAGGTGCCTGGTATTATCTGTAGAATCAACTCATTAATTAATTCTACCCACCGGTTATCAATAAGAGCAGGTACCAGGATCTTGGTTTTTAATTTTCACCGGGATATATTACCCGGGAGGAGGCCTTGGACAAAAAAAGTCCGGGGTAAACCCCGGACTAACCGAAAAGAAAGAGCATATTGTCTGCTCTGTTGTTTGCGCTAATAATTACATTAAAGCAGAAGACTTACCGCCTTATGGCTTTATTGCTATTATTCAAATAATATTATGTTTATCCACTATTTGCCTCGTATCCGCTGTACTAAGCGCTTGAACCAGGGATCCCGGTTACTGGATGCATCCTGCTGCACTGTTTCGAGCTGGTCCGGGGTATCTGCTTTATCAGCTGTATTATCAGGCATAACCGCGGGTTTAATAATTATCCGTACGGTTATAACATCATCCGCCGAATGCTTACTATTAGAATTCTGACTAGTTTCAGGCTCAGGGGCTACAAGCAGTGAGTGCTTGCTTTTCTTGTTCCGCTGTTGTTTGGATTTAGGCTGAGAAGGCCGGTTTCGATCCGATCCAGCCTTGTACTCTACTACCTTCTGGGAAGGTTCCACCTTCAGTGAGTTAGCCTGGGCCCATTCTTCTATGGACGCTTTACGCTCATTAAGCAGTTCTTCAGAAGGCAATTCTGCTTCTGGAATCATAACCCCTATATGTTCCTCAATTTCATAAAGGGTCATAATATCATCACTGGTAACCAGGGTAATAGCCTGTCCGCCATTTCCAGCCCTACCGGTACGTCCAATCCGGTGAACATAGCTGTCTTTTTCCAGGGGCACATCGTAATTAATTACCAATGATAGATCATCGATGTGTATTCCACGAGCTGCCACATCGGTTGCTACCAGTAAACGAAAATATCCCTGTTTAAACTGTTGCAGGGTCTTAAGTCTCTTAACCTGTGGAATATCACCATGCAGGGCCCGCGAAGCATAGCCCTGGCGGGTTAGAAATCTTTGAACCCTATCCACCATATTTCTGGTATTACAGAAAATCATACAACTTTCCGGTTGTTCTACCAGCAGCAAACGGTGCAACTGGGTATTCTTTTCGTTATGATTTACCCGGTAATATCTCTGTTGAATGGTATCGACCGTCATAGTGGGGGATTCGATTTCTATGATAGTGGGATTTTTCATATACTTGCTGCATATATTCCGTATTTCGGCTGGTATGGTCGCTGAAAAAAGCAAGGTAACTCTGTTTTTGGGCAGGGTTTGAATTATTCTTTGCACCTGATCGAGAAACCCCATATCCAACATCCGGTCTGCTTCATCCAATATCAAAAAGCGTATATTCCTGGTATTGAGATTCCCTTGCCGGATATGATCATAAACCCGTCCCGGAGTACCAGTAACAATACAGACTCCTTTATTAAGAGCTTGGATCTCCGTATCTATACTGTGCTGACCATAGACAGCCGTAGTCTTGTGTCTAAGATGCTTGGCCATCTGTTTGAGATCACTATCTACCTGTACTGCCAATTCCCTGGTCGGAGTAAGAATAAGACCCTGGGGTTCTGTTGCCTCCGGATCAGTCAACTGCAAGATGGAAACACCAAAAACGGCGGTTTTGCCGCTTCCGGTCTTGGATCTGACCACCAGGTCTTTTTGCTTCAAAGCATGGGGGATGGCTCTTGTTTGCACATCAGTTGGTGTTTCAAATCCCATGTCTGCAAGAGCCTTTAATATGGGCGTTGAAATTCCTAGACTTTCAAAATTTGTGTTCATTATAATCTTCTTTCATAATTGCTAGGTATAATCATATCATTCCAGCCTTATTTTTTCCAGAGGTATGATATGAGGTCTTTATTAGGCTGGGTTCGGAGAAAAACCAGGAGAAAAAGGCCCGGTCAGATACCTGCTTCACCCGCTAGTAGTATAGCCAAAAAGCAGGGGATTTACATCAATAGAATTATAGAAAGCCTTGTGGGCTCAAAACCAGGATATTGCTAATAACCCTGGATTAATTGGTCCAAATGGATGATCCGGCTTTTTATTTTGTTGATAACCCAAGACTTGCTGCGGTAGTTGATAGGAATCTGTTCACATAGGTTCTTGAAATAATTATCAAAGGCATCCAAGGTATTGCCCTCGCTGGTTTCAATTACATAACAATCGTCATTGTGAGCTGAAACCATGGCATAATCATCCTCCTTATAATACATGGAGAATTTATGATCTATCATGGGAGTCTGAGAACTGAAAAGAAAAAGTTCAAAGTTGTTATGCTGACTCCTATAGTTGCTATGGTGTACCCGATCTATCACCCGACTATGGCAGTAGGGGCCGGATTGTTTACCATGCTTCTAATAATTGTCCTGAGCAGATATCGGCGCCGTAAAGTCACAGCTTAGGACCTACGCCAGGATAAATAAAAAAGTTCCAATTAACCACCATGGTTGATAACTACCAAGCATGGTGGTTTTTTGAATGGTTGAACTCCCGATTGCTCATAAGATAATACGGTAAGAACTAGAAGACTACAGTAACTTTGTTATTGAGATAAAGCATTACTCAATAGAGCGGCTAATCGATGAAATACGAAGAAAGCAGATTTATCCTCCTGATGCCAGGAAAAATAATTCAAAAAAGCATAAAAAGATAAGGAGGAATATAATGACAAAAATAGTAATTAATATGATATAATAAAAAAAGTTAGCCAACCTTGAACAAATTACCCAGCTGTCAATTAAGAACTAATAGGTACTACATTCTTCAGCTATACATAAATATCTAGTAAGGAGTTAATCGAAAAAGATTATTAAAAGAGGTTTTCATAGTGAGATTAACTGATATAATGAGCACCAAATTGGTTGTTTTGACCCTGGAGCATACCATAAAAGAAGCCGCCCAGATTTTCTTGGATAATCAGATAGACGGAGCACCAGTAGTTAATGAAAAGGGAGAACTATTGGGATTATTAACCAAGAGTCACATATATAGGGTTATAGCCCAGGACCAGAATCCTGCGTCCCTGGTAGGTGACATAATGAACCCCGACCTCACCGTAGGGCATCCGGATGAGGAAGTCAAGGATATTTTTGATAAAGTGGGGCGTTTGCCAGTGGTGGATAAAAAGGTGGTGGTGGGCATGATAACCAGAACTGACCTGGCCCGAGCCTTTTTTGAATCAACTGCTCCCATTTCCAATGAATTGCTAAATATTATAGATTCCACCCATAACCTGATAATTGCCATTGATTGTAAAGGCAAAATCAGCCTGTTAAATAGGGTAGCTGAAGAATTCCTGGGTTTAAAAGGTAGTGAGGTGATCGGTCGGGATATCGTGGAGATAATACCCAATACCGGCTTAATGGAAATTCTGGAAACCGGCATCAGTAAGCCGGTGCAGAGAATAGTATTGAGGAATTGCACCTTTATTTCCAATCGTACCCCCATCAAAAAAGATGGGAAAATCATCGGTGCGGTAGCGGTGCTACAGGATATCTCAGAACTGGAAAACATCTCCCGGGAATTGGAAAAGGTATAGAATTGCTTGGCTAATGGATCCCCGATTTAATATGTCTTACCATGCTTCCCTCATTACCCAGGCTGAAGCTAAGCTTCAAAGGCTCTCCTGCCTTGCTTAGGCCTTGTGGCCTTCCTCTCCACGGATTAGCCGAATCCTTATTGCCTTTCTCTATTGATGTATCATGATGTGTTAATCTCATGTGCAAGTTATTTCCTTTGATCTTCGTAATATTAAAAAGAAAAGTGATAGTCATGCTGCTGTATTTGGCCGGCCGGGAAACTGGGATGGTTAAAAAGCAGTCCATGTATATCTTTCCAAGATGCATCACTTTTAGGCAGCAGTGACTATGCTGGTCCAGGACTTAAAGGAGGTAGATTTAGTGAAAAAAAGGTCATTGGTTATGGTTGGGGTTCTTATATTTATTTGCCTTTTTGTGGCCGTAGCATTTGCCAATAACCAGGTAAAAATCGTGGTAAATGGTCAGGAGATTGATTCTGATGTAGCTCCCCAAATCATTAAAGACCGGACCATGGTACCTGTAAGATGGGTGGCAGAAGCATTGGGTGCTGATGTCAGATGGGAACCCCAGAGTAAAACCGTATATATTGATAAACCCCATTATATTTCCAGTAACTCGGAGGCAGACAGTAAACTATATCCCTTTCAAGAATCAAATGGGATGTACGAAGGATTTGTTCTCGAAATAAAAGGAAAACGTCAATATTTTGATTGGCAAAACGTGAAAAATCCAAGTTTTAGGCCGCAAATGATACTTAAGGATATTAACCATGATGGGGGCAAAGAGTTAATTGTTATACTAACCACCGGTACCGGAACCGGCTATCATACTGAGGACATTCATGTCTTAAACCCGGCCAGTTTTGAGGAGATAAAGGTGGAACCAGCTGCAGATATAGTAAAAGAAAAGCTGGATAGCATAATAGAAGACGATGCTGAGCAAAAGGCTATCCATATCATAATAGCTGATGAAAAAACAACCGTACATAAAGAACCCGAATATTTCAACTCCTGGTTTGACAAGGTAGTATTTAACAACTCTTATCACTATTCACTCATTAATGATGAATTGCTCTTAAGCATGGGAGCCCAGGTAGCACCTGCAGGCTTTATCGGTGAGATAGAAGTGATATACGAGTATAAGAATGGAGTATTGGCAGCTGGAGCCTTTAGCTTTAAACAAGAGGATGAACACGAAAAAGCAATTTCTGAGCTGATAAGAGATTTCGGTAGCAAATTAAAGCATGTTTCCCTGCTGGCTCCTGAAGATATAGTAAAAGCCAGTATGCAGGAGAATTATGGTGATTATGTATCTCCTGCACTTTTGGCCCAGTGGGAAAATGATCTTCAGAATGTACCGGGGGTGGTTACTTCCAGCCCCTGGCCGGAGCGTATAGAAATAGTGGACATTGATAAACTAAGTGACTACCGATACAGAATTGAAGCCGATATTATAGAAATTACCAGTGTGGAGATGGTAAACGGCGGTGAGGCAGCAAGAAGGAGCATAAGTCTAGAAGTGGAAAAAACAGGAAACCGTTGGTTTATTGTTCGATACCAGAATAACGAGAACCCGGTCTACAAAAATAGTGAATATGGTTTTTCTTTTGCCTTGCCCGACACCTGGCGGGATTATTCGATAATATCAAGCCAATGGGAGGGTATGGACCCCGAAAGTGGAGTCACCGAAGCCAAAGGACCCATTATATCCATCAGGCATCCACAATGGACAGAAAAAAACCCGCGTCAGGATATTCCCATTATGGTATTTACCCAAAGCCAATGGAAAAAGATACAGCAAAGAGAATTAAGTGTGGGAGCGGCGCCTATCCCCCCCAAAGAACTGGGGCGAAATGACAGCTATGTATTTGCCCTTCCTGCTCGTTATAATTATGCATTTCCCACCGGATACGAGGAAGTGGAAAGAATATTGGACAGCAATCCCTTAACCGCCATTTAGAAGAGTGATACCAATTGTAAAAGAAAGCAGGGGGCCAAGAAGGCCCCCTGAAATCTATTAAAGAAGAACAAAATTTGGCTATGTTTTTAACGGGCGAAAACATGTCGCCCGATCTGAGTTATAATACTCCTGTTCCACACCCACTTGCTGGTGGCAGTTTGGGGGTTCCAATAATACAAGGCCCCTCCAGTCGGATCCCATCCCTGAATAGCATTCCTGGCAGCTTGGATAGCAGTCTGATTGGGAGTCAAGTAAAACTGGGAATCACTAACAGCAGTAAAAGCACGTGGTTCAAAGATTACACCTCTTATAGTGTTGGCAAATTTATTAGAATCTACACGATTGAGGACCACTGCTGCCACTGCTACTTGACCCACGTATGGTTCACCCCTGGCTTCCCCATGGACCAGCCGAGCCAGATCATAAATCTCCTGATTAGAGAAGGAGCCCCGTGAAGGAGAAGCGGCAATTACAGAGCCATTACCCTGGGTATTGACGGCGGGATTTGCAGAGCCATCGCTTACCCTTCTGATTATGGCATTGGCGGTGTTCTTACCAACTATCCCATCTGCCTTAAGACCATGATCTTTTTGAAATCCTTTGACTGCCGCTAAGGTTTGTTGTCCAAATATGCTGTCAGCCCAACCTGCAGAATATCCCAGGTAGTTCAAGTCCCTTTGTAACTGGTTGACGTCATATCCTTGCATACCGATGGTCAGGGTCCTGTCTCCCAGGTAAGCATAAGAGGAAGCCGGAACCATAAAAGCTATGAACATTATTAATATAGCAGTGATAAATTTTTTTATTATCTTTTTATTCATAAATAAATGTCCTTTCATCCAATTTTCATTCATTGTATCCAAAACAGGTGTGCAGTGGCAAAATAGCTTATCCTTTCCCATAAATGAAACAAGCCCCTGAGAAGGTTTAATGGTTGAAGTTGCTTGGTTTATATATTATATATAAGATCCAGGCCACTTTCCGGCATGATTCTAGATTATGCCGGGATTACCTTCTTCGGCCAACTGCACTATAAGGCCTCTATTTACTGACCCCCATGCCAGCTAATATAGCTATACTGGAATGGCGGCCAAAGACCTAAGCTGGATCTTGAACCAGCATCATTGCTCAACCCAGGGATAATAATCACTGACTTTGTCTATATTATGAATTGAGGTAAATAGCCCCAGCATTCCTAAAATTCGACAATAAAGCTGCTCCTATACTTCTTGTGTGCAAGAATAATACAGTAGAGGGTAAATATTATACAGTTATAAATGGGCTTGAATCCAGGTATTGCTTGATAAAACCTGATATTTCTATCTTGGTTCAAGATGGTATTGATATTGCATGATAATTAATAAGTAATTAATTGAATAGGGGGCAATAGATATGCAATTTGGTTCAAAGATTTCTAGAGAACATCTTATGTTGACTACTCTTCCAGCCATGTTCAACAGATCAACTAACAAATATGCAGACAAGAGGTGTCAGTGGTATCAGCCAGACTTCAGCAAACCCCATGAACTGGCTTCCTATACTTACGGTCAGGTTCGGGTCAAGGTACAAGATCTTGCTTGCGGCTTGATGAGTTTAGGTCTTAAACCCCAAGACCGGGTGGCTATTATGAGTCCCAACTGTCCCCAGTGGTTATGGGCCGATTTTTCCATTCTCTGCAGTGCTGCGGTTACGGTCCCTCTTTATCCCAGTTTTTCCATCCAGGAAATGACTTTTATTATCAATGATTCTGGGAGCAAGTATCTATATGTAAAGGATAATGCGGGTATAGAGAAGATATTGAAATCAATGAGTGATATGCCATTGCTCGAAAAGGTTATTGTTTTTGACGATGAAGCCCAACTCCCCGATGAAAGATTTATTCATCTGAAGAGCTTAATGGAGATGGGCAGGAAATACGCGGCCAAGAATCGCTCTCAATATATAAAAAGCAGTGAAAGCTGTAATCTCTGGGATATTGCGACTATCGTTTATACCTCGGGAACAACCGGTAATCCCAAAGGGGTTGTTCATACCCATTACACTTTTATGTCTTCGGCTATGGGGGATATCATAAACTTTTTCAGAGGCAATTATTATTTCGAACCCGGTGATATTAATCTGTGTTTCCTGCCTCTCTCTCATACCTATGAAAGACAATGCGGGCAGATGCTGTCATTGGCTACTGGTCAAACCATCGCTTATGCTCAAAGCCCAGCCACCGTTTTACGGGATCTCCAGATTTTCAATCCCCACTGGTTCTGCTGTGTACCGCGGATTTTCGAGAGAATATATGTGGCCATGCGGGACTCGGCCTCAGCATCGCCGGAAGCCCAAGCGGCTTTTGAGAAAGCTATGGCCATTGGCGAAAAAGTCATGGCTTATCATAGTGATGATGAAGGCTTTCTTGATTTATCCCTGGACAAGGACTTTGCCCAGGGTTTACCTGAGGATCTGGCCCGAGACTATGAGCGGGCTCAACGCACTGTTTTTGCTAAAGTGCGGTCCCTGTTAGGGAAAAATTTCGTTTATGCCAATTCAGCATCAGCTTCCCTGCCGGTTCACTTATTTAAAGCTTTTGCTGCCATGGGCATTAGGGTCACAGAAGGTTATGGTTTGACTGAGACCATGAATGCGGTAAGTAAGAACATAATGGGAGCAACTCTGCCTGGTTCCATTGGCAGGTGCAAAGTGACCTGTGAAATGAAATTAGCCGAAGACGGGGAAATCCTGGTCAGGGGTGATAATCTTTTTGTTGGTTATTGGAATAATCCTCAGGCTGATGCAGAAGCTTTCACTGAAGATGGATTTTTCCATACCGGTGATATTGCAGTACCTATTTATAACAGTACCTATCAGGATTATTGGTACAAAATTGTAGATCGTAAAAAAATGATAATGGTGCTGGATACCGGTAAGAATGTCCCTCGAGCCAAGGTTGAAAGCCGCTTTACCATTGCTCATTATGTTGAAGCAGTCTGCGCCGTGGCAGACGATCGCAAGTTTGTTGGGGCCATTGTGGTTCCCAAATTTGCTGCTGTCATTGATCAATTGGCCAAGGAGGGAATTACCTTTGACGAAAGCCAGTTTGTGAGACAGGATGGAGTAATCGTCAAGGTGGGGGATGATCTGGTCAAACATCCTGCAGTGCGAGCCTTGATCGATAAGGATATTGAAGCCGCCAATAAGGAACTGGAAGAATATGAGCAAATCAAAAAATATATTATTTCCCCTAGAGCCTTTTCCCTGGATTTGGACGAGATGACACCAACCCTAAAATTAAAAGCCAGGAACATTATCAATAATTTTAAGGATGCAGTTGAAGAAATGTATCGATAAAACAAGCTCTACCAAGGACAATTCAGTATATGCTTGGCTGGAGGGGCCCTTAACATTTCTGATGCCCATTAAGAATAATTAAAATCCAAGCCTGGCTCTTATATTTAGATGAGGATTTTGATTCCAGACAAAATCCTCATCTTTTATTTCATATCTTTTTATTGGTTCTGGTCCATATTCCCATTATTTGAGCCTGTTCCACCAATTCATCTCTAAACTCAGGATGGGCTATGGAGATAATAGCTTCGGCTATTTCCCAGGTGGTTTTTCCTTTAATCAGGACTTTGCCATACTCGGTGACCACATAAAAGGCCAAAGATCTGGGAACCGTTATTATTCCTTCCACCGTTGGTACTATTCTGGAGATAAGCTGACCCTGCCGGACCCGGGTGGATTTTAAACAAATAAATCCTTTCCCTCCCCGGGACAACATGGCCCCTATAGTAAAATCCAGCTGTCCCCCCGTACCTGATATATGCCGGTAACCTTGGGATTCTGAGCATATCTGTCCAAAGAGGTCTACCTGCAGGGCATTGTTTATGCTTACTACCCGCTCATTGGAGGCTATTACTTGATAATCATTGGTATAGTCTACCGGGTAGGCAGCGCATACCGGATTATTATCCATGAATTGATATAGTTTCTCTGAACCCATGGCAAAGGTATAGACCATTTTGTACCTGTCAGTGGTTTTTTTCGCCCCGGTCATTTTGCCTTTTTCATAAAGATCAACATAGGCATCGGCCAGCATCTCACTGTGACAGCCCAGGTCTTTCACATCCGAATCAGCGATTATTTTACCTACTGCGTTGGGTATTCCCCCTATACCTAGTTGCAGACAACTTCCATCTTCAATTTCCTCGACAATCAGAGAGGCTATTTTTTGGTCTTCTTCACTGGCAGTGACTTCGGGCAAGGTTAATAGAGGCTGGTGGTCTCCTTCCACAATGTAATCCACTTCTGAGATGTGAATTTTTTCATCTTTTCCTCCCAGACAATAGGGTACATTCTTGTTCACCTCTATTATCACTGTGTCTGCCATTTTAGCGGTGGCGTGGGTGAATGAACAGGAAGTACCGAAATTAAAAAATCCATTTTGGTCCATGGGGGTAGTTTTTAGCATAGCCACATTGGGCCTGGCCGTGTAGCCCTGGTACAACCTGGGTACTTCTTCCCAGTAATTACCCGGTATATGAAAAGCCAGCTTGCGGTCACCCAATTGCCGGTCACTGTGACTAAAAAAGGAACTATGGTAAATGAAGGATTCCTTTTCCGGGTCCATGATAGCCACTTGGGCGGGATGCATTCCGGTAGATGTTTTTACTTTTACCTCCTTGAGCTCTCCTTTGCGCATGGCCAGGGCCCTATCCAGAGTCTCGGGAAACATCACAAAATGGCTGTAGGCTACCCAATCTCCTGATTTGACTACTTTTACAGCTTCTTCTGCCGTAAGCAGTTTCTGTGCATATTCTTTCAATGAATTCTCTCCCTTCTTTATTACATATTGTGCAACGAATACTGAGCATTTTATTGTAATTGGGCATTAGCCTCTGGCTTTTCACCTCCATTTATTATCCAGTAATTATTTTTTGTGTTACAACTTAAAGAGGGATTAGTCTCTTGTTTGTGACCTCCATCAATTAGCTCTAGCTCTTGGATAAATACAAAATCATTAGATTGTCCACTTTTTATCCGCCTCAGCCAGCAAAGTGAGTTTGGAGCTATGCTTTACCAGCTTACAAATGCCGATTTATAGAACAAAACTTCTGATGTTCCGGAATATGGCATCTATTTTATATTATAGTAGATAGAGCAACATTAATCAGGAATAAATAGACATTTAATAAAATCAATCAGAAAGAGGATTATAAGCAGGTGCGCATGTGGCATATGGGCTAAGCAAGGAGTGAAGTACAACTTGATATCAGAAAAGCTTGCCTGGTTTTCGGCCTAAAAAGGAAAAGGTGTAGGAGGAGAAGAAATAATTATTTTATGAAGGAGAATTTGATAGCCAATTAAAAACGGGAGAGGTGATTATTGCTATGCCGTTTGAAATTGTTTGTAATGATATTACCAAGATGAAAGTGGATGCCATTGTAAACGCAGCCAACCAGGCTCTAAAGAGAGGCGGAGGGGTTTGCGGGGCCATATTTGCCGCTGCAGGAAGCCATGAATTACAAGAGGAATGTGATGGCATCGGTGGGTGCCAAACCGGACAGGCGGTTATAACCAACGGATATAAGCTTCCCGCCCGCTACATTATCCATACCGTTGGCCCTATTTGGAGGGGCGGAAACAATCTAGAACCTCAATTGCTGCATAATTGCTACATCAACTCATTAAAACTTGCTTTACAGCATGAGTGCCGGTCCATTGCCTTTCCCTTGATATCCTCGGGCATCTACGCTTACCCGAAAGACCAGGCCCTTAAAGTAGCCATTGAAGCCATCACTGAATTTTTAACGGAACATGAGCTGACGGTTTATCTGGTAGTCTTTGATGAGCATACTTTGGCCATGGGCAATGAGATCTATGCCGAAATAGCAAAAGGCTAATCGGCCTCCTGATGTCTGTAGGGGCGACCTGCGGTCGCCCGCCATCGCTCCCCGGACTAACAACCCCAGGTGCGCCGGCCTTCCTCGAAATACCGTAGCAAGCCCGGGCTGGCGGTCGAAGACCGCCCCTACAATCCTTA
>JAAYNQ010000130.1 GCA_012520725.1 Syntrophomonadaceae bacterium
ATGTTTTTACGAGTTACATACCTGACCACATCACCACTTAGATCCCGGGCCTCTTTTTTAGCTTTTTGAATCAGGCGATCCATATTCTTCAACTGATCGGTAATAATGCCCCCCATGGTTCCGTTTTTTCTTAGTTCCCGGGTCAAAGCCCGGGTATCTACCTCAGTTAACACCGGTATTTCGCTCTTATTGAGAAAAGTTATCAAATCGGTTTCCATTTCGTAGTGGCTGGGAAAATCCGTTGCCTCCCGCAGGATAAGACCTTTGACCATGGCCTGACGAGAAGCGAAACTCCTTTGATTCAAACCTACATTCCCAACCAGGGGATAGGTCATAACCACAATCTGACCATAGTAGGAGGGATCGGTAATAATGTCCTGGTAACTAATCATAGCGGTAGTGAATACCACTTCTCCTCCTGCCATACGACAATCGTTTAATAGCCAACCGGGAAAAACCCGGCCGTTTTCCAGAACCAGGTAGCCTTTCATTAATCTTGTCCTCCTTGCACTATGCTGCCCTCCCGGGCCACAATTTTTCCATTTACTATAGTAATAAAAGGCCAACCCTTTAAAACCTGGCCTTTAAATGGGGTGTTTTTACCCTTGGACTGGAATTTTTCCGGCTCCACCTTGCGAAGGGCCTGGGGATCGATAATGGTCAAATCAGCCCTGGCCCCTATGCTCAAGGTTCCACCTTCCAAGCCCAAAATATCAGCCGGCCCACAGGTAAACAGCCTGACCATATCGAAAACATCCAGCTTACCCTGGTGTACCAAGCGATCCATTATTACCGCAACCGCTGTTTCCAGTCCGGAAATCCCCATGGCTGCCAGTTGAAACTCACAATCCTTGGCTTCCCGGTGATGGGGAGCGTGATCGGTGGCAATACAATCTATAGTTCCGTCTTGCAGCCCCTCAATTAAAGCCTGGATATGATCCACCGAACGCAGGGGCGGGTTGACTTTGGCATCACTATCATAATCCCCCAGTATTTCATCACTCAAAGTGAGATGATGGGGAGTAACTTCACAGCTTACGCTGACCCCTCTTTTTCGAGCCTGCCTTACCAACTCCAGCGAACCTGCAGTGGAAAGATGGCAAATATGAATGTGACCTCCGGTCAATTCCGCCAGGGCCAAATCCCGAGCTACCATCAGTTCCTCAGCTGCAGCCGGTATGCCTTTTAAACCATAAATAGTAGAATAATAACCCTCATGCATCTGACCTTCACTGGAAAGCTCCATATCTTCACAATGGGAAAGCACTGGAATACCGAACATTTTGGTATATTCCAGGGCATTGCGCATAACATTGGACTTTAGCACCGGCTTGCCATCATCAGAGATAGCTACGCAGCCGGCAGCCAAAAGGTCAGCTACCTCGCTCAACTCCTGTCCAGCCTGCCCTTTGCTTATGGCACCTATGGGATAAACCTTGACCAGACCTGCTTTTTCAGCCTTCTCCCGGATAAAACGAGCTACCGGCGCACTATCAATCACCGGTTGAGTATTGGGCATGCAGCAGACCGTAGTAAAACCTCCGACAGCAGCCGCTCTGGTTCCGGTAACAATATCTTCTTTGTATTCAAAACCCGGTTCCCTCAGATGAACATGCATGTCTATGAATCCTGGACACACCAACATATCCCGGGCCTCAATCACTTCGACCTCGTTCTCATCTATATTGATACCAATCCGGCTTATTAACCCATCCTCAATCAATAGGTCCATAATCTGATCCAGATCATTAGCCGGGTCGATAACTTGTCCACCCTTAATCAGCAATCTCATCTTTTAATCCCCCCATCATTAGGAACAGCAAGGCCATCCTTACCGCCACACCATTGGTAACCTGTTCATTGATAAGCGAATGAGGCCCTTCCGCAACTTCGCTGGATATTTCCACCCCGCGGTTCATGGGTCCCGGATGCAGTACCAGCACATCCTCTTTGGCATATTTTAAGTGTCGCTGGCTCAGCATATACATATTGGCATATTCATCCAGTGAGGGGAATAAACCCACTTTCTGCCGCTCTCTTTGAATTCTTAAGACATTGATAACATCAACGTCCCGTAAAGCTTGCTCCAGGCTGTAATAGACTTTTACCCCCATCTTTTCTACTTCCGGGGGTATCAAGGTAGAAGGACCAACCACTCTTATCTCGCAGCCAAATTTGCTTAACCCGTAAATATTGGATCGGGCTACCCGGCTATGGAGTATATCACCTACAATAGCCACTTTTAATCCTTCCAGGGTTCCCTTCCTCTCCCGAATGCTGTACATATCCAACAAAGCCTGGGTAGGATGTTCGTGCTGGCCATCCCCCGCATTGATTACGCTCATACTGGTATTCCGGGCTACATAATGGGGAGCTCCGCTCATGGAGTGTCTCATTACCACCAGATCAAATCCCATTACTTCTAAAGTCTTTATAGTATCCCGCAAGCTTTCGCCCTTCTGTACACTGCTGGTAGAAACCCCCAAATTCACCGTATCCGCACTCAGGTATTTGCCGGCAATTTCAAAAGAAGTACGGGTGCGGGTACTATTCTCAAAGAAGACTGTAACCATCGCTTTGCCCCTTAAGGTAGGGACCTTCTTAATATCCCGTTTAATAACATCCTTCATGGGAATTGCCGTGTCTAAAATCAGTTGGATTTCTTCCCGGCTCAGGTCTCGTATTCCCAGCAAATCTTTCCGATTAAATTTCACCGCCTAGCCTCCTCTTGTTAGTAAGACTTTCACTCAAAACAACATGAATCGGCAGAGACATAAAAAAACCTTCCCTGCCTAAGCTGACAAGGGAAGGTGTTGCTGA
>JAAYNQ010000131.1 GCA_012520725.1 Syntrophomonadaceae bacterium
GATCAGGAATTTGGTACTGGAGCGGTGAAGGTTACTCCTGCCCATGATCCCAATGATTTTGAAATGGGTTTAAGGCACGGACTGGAACAGATAGCTGTAATGGACAGTAAGGGTCATATGAATGAAAACGCCGGGCCTTATCAGGGCTTGAGCCGGGAGGAGGCCCGGGTAAAAATAGTCCAGGATTTGAAAGATATGGGGTTGTTGCTGGAAGTAAGTGAGCACAATCATGCAGTGGGTCACTGTCAGCGTTGTGCTAGCATTATTGAACCCATGATATCCATGCAATGGTTTGTGAAAATGAAGCCTCTAGCCCAACCGGCCATAGAAAAAGTACTGAATGGAGAAATCAGGTTTATACCGGAAAGGTTTACCCGCATCTATATTAATTGGATGGAAAATATCAGGGATTGGTGCATTTCCCGGCAATTATGGTGGGGACATCGGATTCCGGTCTGGTATTGCCAGGACTGTGGAGAGATGATCTGCAGCAGAGTTGACCCCCAGCAATGCACTGCATGTGAGTCCAGTAAGCTAATCCAGGATGAAGACGTGCTGGATACCTGGTTCAGCAGTGCCCTGTGGCCTTTCTCAACCCTGGGCTGGCCTGATAATACCAGGGACCTGGAATACTACTATCCTACCAGTGTTTTGGTTACCGGAAGGGATATTATCTTCTTCTGGGTGGCCCGGATGATATTTTCCGGTATCGAGCACACGGGACAGGTACCTTTTCACGAAGTCAACATTCATGGTTTAATTCTGGATGGACAGGGACGGAAAATGAGCAAATCTCTGGGTAATGGTATAGATCCCATCGAGGTAATTGAGCGTTACGGAGCTGATACCCTGCGTTTTTCTATGATTACCGGGGTAACTCCCGGCAACGATGTGCGCTTTAACTGGGAGAAGGTAGAGAACAGCCGTAACTTTGCCAATAAGATATGGAATGCTTCTCGCTTTGTGATGATGAATCTTAAGGACTATCAAGCCATCACCGTAGAGGATGAAGAACTGCAGTTGGTTGATCAGTGGATCCTTTCCCGGCTTAACCTGACCATACAGCAGGTTACTGAGCGCCTGCAAAAATATGATCTGGGGGAAGCAGCCCGGGAGCTCTATGAATTCATCTGGGATGAATTCTGCGACTGGTATATCGAACTGGCCAAACCCAGACTGTTTAACCCTCAGAACCAGCGGGAAAAGCTCCTGGTGCAAAATCTGCTGAACCAGGTCTTGCAGGACATTCTGAGAACCCTGCATCCCTTCATGCCTTTTATAAGCGAAGAAATCTATCAAAGCCTGCCCGGCCACAGTGAGACCATCATGCTGGATAAATGGCCGGAGTTTGATCAAAAGCGGATATGGCCCAAGGCAGTTGATGATATGCAGGAGATAATGAACGCTATCAGGCTTATACGTAATATAAGGTCAGAATTTAACATAGCCCCCGGATCCCTGATTAAGGCGATTCTACTCATACCCGATCCTGTTTTAAGAAAGGTATTTTCCAGTCACCAGGCTTACCTGCTGCAGATGGCCAACCTGGAGCAATTGGAGCTCCTGGAAGAACTGGATGGGGAACTGGAACAGGCAGTATCTGCAGTAAGTTCCCGTATGGAAATATATGTTCCCCTGGAGGGGCTTATCGATATAGAAAAAGAAAAAGCCCGTCTAAATAAAGAGCTGAAAAAAGTAGAATCTGAACTGGCCAAGGCTGAGGCTAAGTTACAAAACCAGTCGTTTTTGGAGCGGGCGCCCCAGCAAGTAATCGAAAAGGAGAAATATAAAGTCGAAGAGGCAAAAGGCAAGAAAGAGGGTATATTACAACGCTTGCAGATATTCAGCGAGAAATAGCAGAACAATTACAGAAACTTAATATTTTCGGCAGTAAACCGGGTTTGAGCAGGATCAGCAGCTTATTGGAGTTGATGGGAAACCCGGAAAAGGATCTGAAAATGGTGCATGTGGCTGGTACCAATGGCAAAGGGTCGGTTACCTACCTGATTGCCTCCCTGCTTAGTGCAGCCGGTTACCGGGTAGGACGTTTTTCCTCCCCCCACCTGCATTCTTATACCGAACGATTCACTATTGATGGTCAGGAAATAAAGCTCCCCCGGTTTAAAGCCTACCTGGACCATATTGAAGAGCAGGTCGGGCAGCTGCTAAGGGTGGGAAAGGAGCATCCTACTGAATTTGAGATAATGACCGCCCTGGCTTTCCAGTATTTCAAGGATGAAGAGGTGGAGCTGGCGGTAATAGAAGTTGGATTAGGTGGAGTCTATGACTCCACCAATGTTATTACTCCTCTGGTATCAGTAATAAGTAGCGTGGGATATGAGCACACTGAAGTTCTGGGTTCCAGCCTGGAGGAAATTGCCCAAAACAAGGCTGGTATCATCAAAACTGGAATACCAGTGGTCATAGGATCAATGCCCGAAGAGGCCAGGAAGATAATTGAGTGCCAGGCCGGGGCTCTTAATGCCCCATGCTTTAATCTGGATGAGATAAAGGTTACCCTGGTAAGACGGCCGGACATTCAGGGGCAGGAAATAGACATCGATTGGGCTGGGCAGAGGATAGAGAGGGTACACTTTGGACTGGCCGGAAATTATCAATTGGAGAACCTGCGTTTATCCCTGGCCGCTATAATGCTATTGAATGAATCCGGGTTTATCCTGACTCCCCAGGTTCTACGGGACAGCCTAAGCCATCTTAAATTCCCCGGGCGACTGGAAGTGCTAAGCCGGCAACCACTGGTAATTGCAGATGCTGCTCATAACCCCCATGCGGCCAAAGCTCTGGGTGAATCATTAAACAGCATACTGGGAGCTAAAAAGAAGATATTGCTTTGTGGCTACCTGGATGATAAGAATGCTGGGGAGGCCCTGGCTTATTTAGGAGAGAATACCAGCCGCTGTATAGTGAGCAGGCCGGAAAGTGATCGGGCCAGCAAATGGAATAGAGTAGCTGATGAATGGAATAAAATATATCCAGGAACTTCATGCTATGTTCAGGAGGATATTGAAAAAGCAGTAAGCTTAGGGGTTCAGTTACTGGATAGGGAAGAATATCTTCTGATAACCGGTTCTTTCTATTTACTGGATAGGGCCAGACGACTGTTTACGATTGCTTAAGGCTTTGTTAACAAATTATTAACAAAGCCTTAATATTATTATTGTTATAATTTTAATAAGTGATAGTACGGATGTAAAATAAGGAGGTGTCAGTGTGGTTTTTAAACTAAAGCCACGTAATGACATATTTTTTACTTACTTTGATCAGTTATCTGACGCGATACTGGATGCAGCTAATTTCTTATTGCAATTTATTGAACAGCCAGGAGAAAATCCTTCCCAAAAACTGGAGGCCATTAATCAGGTGGAGGAACGGGGAGATCGAATTCTGTCGGAAGTAATGGCGGAAATTAACAGTTCCTTTGTAACCCCTTTTGACCGGGAGGATATAATGCAATTAGCCCGGGGCTTAAACTCCATTGTAGATCATACCCAGGGCACTATGGAGAAAATTGTCATTTATAAGGCCGGAAGACCCAAGGAAATATATATATTAAAATTAGCTCAGGTATTAAAAGAAGCAGCTCAGGAAATAAAAGCGGCAGTGTCCAAATTGCCAGATATAAGGAATCTGCACCATGAAGTAGTGGAAGCAAGTGAAAAAATAAGGAATTATGAACAGGAGGGCGACTACCTGTATAGGGCAGGTATTGCCCTTCTTTTTGAGAATACTGAGAACGTGGTGGATATCATTAAATGGAAAGAAATATATGAGCATTTAGAAACTACTTTGGATTATTGTGAAAACGTTAGCAATATTATAAAGGGAATCGCAGTAAAATATGTTTAGTATAACTCTAATCGCCATAGTAGTATTTCTCGCCCTAGTCTTTGATTTTATTAATGGATTTCACGATACCGCCAATGCCATAGCTACCTCAGTGTCTACCAAAGCCCTGGCTCCACGTACTGCCATAATGATTGCAGCCAGTTTAAATTTTGTTGGAGCTTTGAGTGGGACTGCAGTGGCCACTACCATTGGCAAAAACATAGTAGCCCCGGATTTAGTAACTCCAACGGTTATTATTGCCGCTTTAATAGGAGCTATATTTTGGAATCTCTTCACCTGGTATTATGGGATTCCCAGCAGTTCTTCCCATGCCTTGATCGGTGGACTGGCCGGGGCAGTTATAGCTGGATTTGGCTTTCATGCCGTTCTTTGGCATGGGTTTTTAACCATCCTGATCGGTTTAATTCTGGCTCCCATAATTGGTGGTATAGTAGGGAGCCTGATAATGACCATTCTTTTCTGGGTTTTCAAGCCTGCCGCACCTTCCAAGATTAATAATGGTTTTCGCAAACTGCAAATGCTATCCGCTTGTATGGCTTCTTTTGCCCACGGCTCCAACGATGCCCAAAAGTGCATGGGCATAATAACCATGGTCTTGGTAGGAGGAGGTCTGCTTAGTGTTTTTGAAGTCCCCCTGTGGGTTAAAATATCCTGTGCCGCTTCCATGGGCATGGGTACCGCAGTTGGAGGCTGGAAAATAATTAAAACCATGGGGGGGAAGATTTTTCGCATAGAACCAATCAATGGTTTCGCGGCCGATTTTAGTTCCTCCCTGGTTATATACACTGCCAGTTTGCTAGGGGCCCCGGTAAGCACTACCCATGTGGTATCATCAGCCATTATGGGTGTAGGGGCAGCAAAAAGACTAAAGGGAGTAAGATGGAATATAGCCCGCCAAATTGTTATAGCCTGGTTTGTAACCATCCCATCTT
This sequence comes from Syntrophomonadaceae bacterium, assembly GCA_012520725.1. Classification (GTDB taxonomy): domain Bacteria; phylum Bacillota; class Syntrophomonadia; order Syntrophomonadales; family Syntrophomonadaceae; genus JAAYJK01. The sequence goes on from JAAYNQ010000131.1 coordinate 4,800, forward strand.
CGGCCGTAGTATCCATTTTGACTTACAATTTAGTGCAAATAGTCGGCCATCTATTTTAATTCTTGGCAATTTACAAGAAATAGGTTTTTTTATGTTCGTTTTTATGTACAATAGTAATAATAGTTATTAAGTGCACCTTGTAACAATGTAATTAATATCCTGCCGTGAAGGGGTGGAACATTGAAAGCTTTTAAGATACCTGAAGCAACTGTGCAGAGACTTTCCATTTACTCCAGATATCTTCATCAACTGATGGGTGAGGGTGAAGACACTGTATCATCCGGGCAAATCGCTCGTGGGGTAGGAGTAAGCTCAGCCCAGGTGAGAAAAGACTTAGCTTACTTCGGAGAATTCGGTACCCGGGGAGTAGGATACAAGGTTGATGAGTTATATGGATATTTAATGGAGATTTTAGGTTTGGACCACGAATGGAATGTTATCATAATTGGAGCGGGTAAGCTGGGTTCGGCTCTAGCCCTCTATCAGGGTTTTCGGGAACGGGGTTTTGTGGTTAAGGCCATCCTGGATGTAGCTGAAAACAAAATAGGAAGCACCCTGGGACAGCTACGGGTGGAACCCCTGGATGTCTTGGAAAAACGGGTAAAAGAATATGATATACATGTAGGGGTAGTTACAGTTCCAGCCCAAGAAGCTCAAAAGGTTACCGACCAGATGATACAAGCAGGAGTTAAAGCTATTTTAAACTTCTCTCCGCGAGTACTTAAGGTTCCCCATGATGTAGTACTCCGCAATGTGGATCTATCTGTTAATTTAGAAGTTTTAAGCTTTAATATGGTTCAGTATAAATAATTTAAGCCTGGAGATAATCCTATGATTGATGATGAAAGAGCCTGGAGAATACCCGAAAGGGGAATTCTCCTTTTTTGACCAACTTGTGTTTCGGGTATAGTAATGCTAAACTTTAACAAATAAAGGCTGGTGGAGGGAGATAGTTGAGTAAAGGGCGTAGCTATCCAGGCTGGCAGATTTTTATTCTCTTGCTGGTGCTGGGTGGTATTATTGGTGGGTGGATTGGAGATGCCACCCAGTCTTTATGGCCGACCGCCAAATTGTGGGCCAGCAGCCGTAGTGTTGGTATACCGAATTTTAGCCTGGATCTTGGTGTCATTGATTTTTCCTTTGGATTAATGATGCATTTAAATTTGTTTACCATTATTGGTTTTATAGCTGCATATGTGGTATTTAAAAGATTGTAAGAGATGGTGACAAGCTTTGAAAAGAATTATTCTTGCTTCAAGCTCCCCCCGGCGTAAGCAGCTTTTGGAACAACTGGGTATTAGCTTTGATTGCTGCCCGGCCCGGATCGATGAGGATTTAGGGACGGAGGAGACAGCCCGGGAGGCAGTAAGGAGAATTGCTCTAAATAAAGCAGAAAAGGCAAGCGAGATGGTAAGAAATTCCATCATTATTGCGGCTGATACCATGGTAGTATGTAATGGAGAGGTCTTAGGCAAACCTGATAATGCCAGGGATGCTTTTAACAAGCTATACAAGCTTAAGGGAAGAGAACATGAAGTAATAACTGCCGTATGTGTAATGGATACAGAAAACGGTCAATGTGAAGTTCAGGATGAAATCACCAGGGTATATTTTCGAGATATTTCAGATGAGGAAATAAGAGCTTACATTAGGACAGAGGAACCAATGGATAAAGCAGGAGCATACGGAATACAGGGGATGGGAGCGGTATTTGTTGATCGAATTGAAGGATGTTACTTCAATGTGGTTGGATTACCGTTAAAGCATCTGTATTCAATGCTCCAAAGGCAGGGGGTAAAACTGCTGGAGAGGTGAAAGCTCTGAGTTTCTATCATACAGGCATTAAAGATATGCCGGAAAATATGAGGCCCAGGGAAAAGTTGATGCTAAAAGGGGAAAAAAACCTGGAGGATGCTGAGTTGCTGGCTATCATATTGGGTCAAGGCACCCGTGAGCTAAGCGCTCTGGAATTAGCCCGTCTTTTAATGATTAAATATAAATCCTTGCGTAAGCTAAAAGATGCTAGCCTGGAGGAACTGCAGGAGGAGAAGGGCATTGGCCCGGCCAAGGCAGTAAGTGTTAAAGCAGCCATAGAGATGGGGCGACGCATGGCCCAGGATAGTGAGTCCAAAACCCCGATCAAATCTCCTGAAGACGTTAAGAATATGGTTATGGAAGAGATGCGGTATTTTGACCGCGAGCATTTTCGGGTATTATATTTGGATCGCAAAGGCGGATTACTGGAAATGCAGGATATTTCCGTAGGAGGTCTACATAGTTCCATAGTTCATCCCCGGGAGGTCTTTAAGTCGGCAGTAAGAAAAAGTGCTGCCTCATTGATACTTGTACATAACCATCCCAGTGGAGATCCCACTCCCAGTCAGGAGGATATCGAAATAACCCGGCGATTGATTGAAGCCGGAAATCTGATGGGAATATCGGTGTTGGATCATATTATTATAGGTGATAATAGATACTGCAGTCTTAAATCAAAAGGCTTAATTTAACAATTAAGGAGGCAAAATAATTGGTTTTCGGAAAAGACTTGGGAATAGACTTGGGAACAGCCAACACTCTGGTTCACGTGAGAGGAAAAGGAATAGTCTTACGAGAGCCTTCGGTAGTAGCTATAGAAATTGATAGTGGTAAGGTATTAGCAGTGGGAGAGGAAGCCAAACAGATGATTGGTAGAACTCCCAGTAATATTGTGGCTATAAGACCCATGAAGGATGGGGTAATAGCAGATTTTGACGTGACCCTGGCTATGATAAAGTATTTTATTACTCGGGCTATAGGACAGAAGAACCCTTTTGCCCGACCCCGGGTAATAGTAAGCATACCCACCGGGTGTACCACCGTGGAGGAGCGGGCCGTAAGAGAAGCCAGTATTGCCGGTGGAGCCAAAGAGGCTTACCTGATTGAAGAACCCATGGCCGCAGCCATAGGTGCAGGTATGCCGGTGCACGAACCTACTGGAAATCTGATAGTTGATATAGGTGGAGGAACCACTGAGGTAGCGGTAATATCACTGGGCGGCATCGTCACTTCCCGTTCCATAAGGGTGGCCGGAGACGATATGGATGAAGCCATCATCAGTCATCTTAGAAAGAACTATAATCTGTTAATTGGTGAGAGAACTGCCGAAGCTATAAAGATGCTGATTGGTTCTGCCGTTTGGGAAGGGGACGAAGAGTTCTATGAGGTCCGGGGCAGGGATTTGGTTACCGGCTTGCCCAAGACCATACAGGTTTCATCCAGCGAAATACAAAAAGCCCTTAAGGAAACGGTAGAACAAATCGTGGACGGAATTAAAATATGTCTGGAAAAAACCCCCCCGGAACTGGCTGCGGACATTATGGATCGGGGAATTGTGATGGCCGGTGGCGGTGCACTTTTAAAAGGACTGGATAAGCTTATCAGCAGTGAAACCAAAATGCCGGTTTATGTTTGCGAGGATCCCCTCCTGGCCGTTGCCCGGGGTACAGGAAAAGTACTGGAGAATATTGATATACTTAAGAAGGTGTTGATAACACCGAAAAAATAGGTCTTATTTGGGTGAGAGGCTTTGAGAAACTTTATAAAAAATAAATATTTCTGGTTGGTTCTTATAGTGTTTATAGGAACCTTCTGGCTTATTAATAACACCTCCTCAGAAAGGCATAATATCAGTGTATTGGAAAAGATGATAAGGGATGCTTATACCCCGCTGCAAAGCGGGGTAGTCGAGTTTAAAGAGAATTTAGGCCAGGTCAATGCTTTTTTTGCCAGTAAACAAGAAATGCATCAGGAGATAGGGCGCCTGCAAGAAGAAAACCAGCGCTTGATTATGGAAAACCAGGTATTAAGGGAAGATAAAATGGAACTGCGCAGGTTAAGAAGCCTTTTGGGGTTCCGGGACATCAGTCTGGATAAGTATCAAATGGTGGGGGCCCGGGTAATTGCCCGCAGTCCCAATAACTGGTACCGCAATATAGTTATTGATAAAGGTACGGATAGCGGCATAAGAAAGGGGATGGCGGTCATCAGTCCCCATGGATTGGTGGGAAGAGTAGCAAGTGTAAGCCGGGAATCTGCTCATGTAGATTTAATTATTCACCGTGAAATCGCTGTAGGTGCTATTGTACAGGAAAACCGTGAGACTCAGGGTATTGTTGAGGGTTTGGGTATCAGCCAAAACTTGCGTATGGTCAATATACCCTATTATTCCACAATAAAAGAAGGATACCATATTATAACCTCCGGGCTGTCCGAGTCGTACCCCAAAGGTATTAATATTGGCCGGGTAAAGGAAGTTGAGTTGCAGCCGGATGGAATACTACTATCAGCCCTGGTGGAACCTTCGGTTGATTTTGATAAACTGGAAGAAGTGCTGGTTATAGTAAATTATAAACTGTCCAATGATGAACCGATACCGGAGTAAAAATGGGAGGATATACTATTTTGCGGTATTTTGTACTAGGCTTTCTACCTTTTATAGCAATTTTTTTGGAATCGACATTCTTCAGGACCTACAGTTTATTTGGTAATGTGCCAGATCTGGTATTAATATTCGTGGTTTTCTATGCCTTTCTCAATGGAGATAATAAAGGTGCGGTTTACGGTTTTTTATGCGGTCTATTGGAGGATTTGTATATGGGGCGGTTTATTGGGGTAAATGCTTTATCCAAAGGAATAACCGGCTTTATTATTGGAAGATTACAGGTGCGCTATTTTAATGAAAACCTCCTGGTGGGTTTGTTAGTAGTTTTAATTGGGACGGTATTGAATTCTTTATTTATGCTGGCTCTGGGCTTGAGCACCTTCAAGATATTTAACCTGGATACCTCCATCATAAGCGCCTCCATATTCCAAAGTTTATATAACCTGCTATTGGCCGTACCCATATACATTCTTTACTATAACTCCTTCCAACAGGGACTGCTTAACAGCACTGGGGAGAGATAAATCAAATGAAAGGAAAACCATTAGAAAAAAAATTAAGGATTTATGGATATGTGGTGATATTCCTGCTAGCCTTATTGGGAGCCAGACTGGCAGTGGTTCAGTTATTTAATAATGAAAGCTACCAGACTCAGGCTAAAGAAAACCGAATTCGCTTGCTACCGATAAAGGCGCCCCGGGGTGAAATATATGCAGCCCAGGGTGAATTAATGGCCGGCAATGAGATAGTTTATTCTTTGAGCCTCAGTTACCTGGACTCTAATAAACAGAAAATGGTTGTTGATAATCTGCTTCCACTGTTGCAGGAATACTATCCCGAAGTTACCCGGGAATTTATTGAAGAAAAGCTGGAAATGCAAAAAATTCGCTTGTACGAACCTATTACTATATTGCATGATATACCCTGGAATCTGGTAGTAAAGTTGGAGGAAAACCGCCAGGAATTACCTGGGGTGTCCATAGTGGTAGAACCCCTGCGCAGCTATCCCCAAGGCGGTTTGGCCGGACATGTCCTGGGCTATATTCATTCTATCGACCAGAGTGAATTACAAAATACAGCGGGCGGTGAATATAGCATTAATAGTTTAATTGGAAAATCCGGCCTGGAGAAGCAGTATGAAGAGCTGTTGAAAGGCAAAGATGGAGCCCGCAATGTAGAGGTGGATGCCCGGGGACGGCCTATACGGGATCTGGTCACCCTGGAACCGGAAGCCGGCAGCAACTTGCATCTTACCCTGGATCTTGAATTACAGCAGGTTTTGCAGAAAAGCATGGAAAATACTCTGGCTCAGTTGCAGAAAAGGTATCCTAAAGCCAGGGTGGGTTCAGCAGTACTAATGAATGTTAAGACCGGAGGGATTTTGGCCATGTGCAGCAGTCCCACCATGTATCCTGATGATTGGAAAGGTAATATCAGTTCCAAACGGGCTGAATACTATTTTCCTCAGACTGAATCCTATGATCCCATGCAGCCTGGTGCTGTAACCAACCGCTGCATACAGGCTACTTATCCGCCCGGATCTACTTATAAAATGATAACCGGAATGGCGTCCCTGGATAAAGAGGCCACTAACCCATCAAAAGATTATGTAAGGTGTACCGGTAATTACTGGATTGCTCCCTACATAAAGTGCTGGAGTGTTCATGGCAATGTAAACTATTATTCAGCTATGGCTGGATCCTGTAATGTGTACTTCCAGGAAATCGGTCGCCGAGCTGGACCCCAGGAAATAATACGAGTGGCTGAACAATTTGGATTGGGAGCAAAAACCGGCATAGATCTTCCTTACGAATCAAGTGGTTTATTACCCTCCCCGGAGTGGAAAAAAGAAGTTAGTTCAATTCTGACTGACCGGAGATACGATCAGCTACGCCAGGAATTGGAGGACAAATATGATGATTTGATGAAAAAGGCCAAAGATCAGGAAGAGATTGACCGGCTGCAGATAGAGAAGGAGAACGAAAGTATACAGTTAGAAGCCCAATACCGGATTGATTACAATTTCAATACTAAGTGGCAGGCTTTTGATACCTTTAATATGTCCATAGGTCAGGGTTATAATGACTACACAGTATTACAGCTGACCAACTACGTAGCTGCTATCGCCAATGGGGGTTACCTTATGAAACCACATTTGGTAAGCCGGATTACTGATCCAGAAGGCAATATCGTTAAAGATATTAAACCTGAGGTACTAAAAGAAATAGATGTAAAAGCAGAAACCATAGCTGAGACCAAACGAGCAATGCTGGCGGTATGCCAGGCTGGGGGTACTGCCCACTTTCTATTCTATGATTTTCCTCCCACGGTCCAAGTAGCGGCTAAGACCGGTACTGCCCAGACTGGCAGAGCAGGAGATAATCCACTCAAAGAATTTCATGGGGTTTTTGTGGCTTTTGCTCCTTTTGATGATCCGGAAATTGCCTTTGCCGGGGTGGTTGAATATGGAAATGGAGGCGGTGAATCGGCCGGATTAGTAGCCAGAGATGTTTTTAAACACTACTTTGGTATCAGCAATTACCTGGAAAGCTCAGAAGAATAGGCGTTTCGATCTAGAGTCGAATAACGCTGGCGAAAAATAGAAGAATTTTCTTGGGCCAGAACGACTAAAATAGGGGCGATTAGAAAATATCACCTCTATTTTTATTTTTTTCATCGAAGGGAATTATTGCTACTTATAGAATTAGATGACAAAATGAAGTATTTACAGAGTTTTCAAGGGGACTCTTACAGAATGGGGGGCTACACGGGTGAGTACAGCATACAAGCCAGTCAGTAACAGCATGCTGATAGACCTAAAAGCTTACAATACCTTTGCTCAGATGAAAGAGGGGCTGGAGAACAAGCTCGCTTTGATGACTGATTTGCCGATTGGCAGTAAAGTAAACCTTGATATCGGCAAAAAAATACTGAGCAACAAACAAATTAGGGATCTGGAAGATACCTTGCTTGATTATGGTATGCACCTGGATCAGCTAATGTCAGGAAGGCTGGACAAGGATGAGAATGTGGATTTGGAAGAGGACCAGGCTCCACTGATTGAAGACATTAAGCATTATGAAAATACCGCTCTAATATGCCGGCATATCCGCTCAGGGCAAAAGAAATTTGTACCCGGCAATGCGGTAGTTCTGGGGGATATAAATCCTGGAGCAGAACTGATTGCAGGAGGGAATATACTGGTAATGGGATCATTGCGAGGATTAGCCCATGCAGGAGTATTTGGTGACGAAGAAGCTATAATTACTGCTTATCGTCTAAATCCAACCCAACTGAGGATTGCTACCCATATTACCCGCCCTCCGGATGGGGAAAGAAATGAGGTTGATTACCCTGAGGTTGCCCGCATTCGTGAGGGTAGAGTTGTAATTGAGAAGTTAAAAATATGATAGGGGGCTTAAGGATGAAAAGTAGAGTGATAGTAATTACTTCAGGAAAAGGTGGGGTGGGAAAGACTACAACTACAGCCAATCTGGGTACTGCCCTGGCTATGATGGGCAAAAGAGTGGTAATGATAGATACTGATATTGGACTCAGAAATTTGGATGTAGTGATGGGCCTGGAAAACCGTATAGTCTTTGATATTGTTGACGCAGTTAATGGTCATTGCAAGTTAAAGCAGGCCTTAATAAAGGATAAGAGGTTTGAAGGTCTATACCTCTTGCCCGCTGCTCAAACCAAAGACAAAACCGCTGTATCTCCTCACCAAATGAAGAATATGGTAAATGAATTACGTAAAGAATTCGATTTCATTCTGGTAGATTGTCCGGCTGGGATCGAACAGGGATTCAAAAATGCCATTGCCGGAGCTGATAAAGCGGTAGTAGTAGCTACCCCAGAAGTTTCATCGGTCAGGGATGCAGATAGAATAATCGGCCTGCTGGAAGCGGCTGGACTTACCCAAACCAAATTGATTATAAATCGTATCCGCAGCAAGATGGTTAAGCGGGGCGATATGATGGATACAGGAGACATTATCGATATTCTGGCCATAGACTTGCTGGGAGTAGTTCCGGAAGATGAAGCAATAGTAGTATCAACCAATCGTGGGGAACCAGCGGTCATGGAAAATATGTCCAGAGCCGGGGCGGCTTACCGCCGAATTGCGCGCAGGTTGAATGGAGAGGATGTTCCCATCTACTCACTGGAAGATCCTGAAAACATTATGGATAAGTTCAAGAAGATCTTAAAGCTGGCCAGATAGGGGGAGGGGATGAGTTTGTTAGAGGTACTTAGCCGCATATTTTCCAGAGAAAGTATGCCCAGTAAGGATATAGCCCGGGAAAGACTGCGATTGGTATTGGTACACGACCGGGCTACGGTATCTCCCGAATTCTTGAATTCTTTAAAAGAAGATCTTATAAAAGTGATACGAGATTATTTGGATATTGATGAGGAAGCCTTACAGGTTAATCTGGAGAATGAAGCCAATTCTATTGCCCTTATTGCCAACATACCGGTAAAAGGCTTTAGACGTAAGACCCAGGAGGTGACTTCCACCTGATTGCTAGTTAGCCATAAACTCCTAAATACAATTCCTTGAGCTCTGTCCAAAGGATAAACCCGGGTTGCCCACCCCCGGGTTTTTCCTTTTTATGGCTTGATTGGCATCAAGCCCTTTATTCTGTCATCTTTACACCTTCTTTGGCTTAGCTTTATAATATATGGGGAGGTATGGCTTTGAATATCAAGCGTTTAAAATTGATTGACAAAGCATTTTTAATAACTTTGCTGCTTATTCTAAGCCTGGGTCTGGTAATTCAGAGCAGTGCCAGTCTCGGTCTAGTCAGCGATGCTTCTTATTATGTCAAAAAACAGCTCTTAATGATAGGTGTGGGATTATTGGGAGCTTTCTTTATTATCCGCTATGATACTTCTGAGTTGAAAAGCTTTGGGCCTTTATTATACCTCTTATCCCTAGGATTATTAATAGCTGTATTGCTATTCGGCACCGAAGTTCGAGGAACCACAGGATGGATTTCCCTGGGGCCTCTGCCTGCTATTCAGCCGGCTGAATTCACCAAAATCATGCTTATAGTTGCCTTTGCCGATTTTATTAACCGGCGCCGGGGAGAATTGGATACCTTGTCCCAGATTTTACCTTGTCTGGCTTATATGGGTATTCCTTTTATTCTAATAATGATGCAGCCGGACCTGGGTACTGCTCTGGTATATATAGCTATTACCATTATTATGCTCTTTATTGCAGGGGCCAATCCCAGGATACTGGTGGCCTTAATAGTAGGAGCCATATTATTAGTAGGCCTGGTTTTTTTATTACATTTTCATTGGGGTATGCCTATTCCCCTGGAAGACTATCAGCTAAAACGGCTGACAGTATTTTTAGATCCCTATAACGATGGTCAGGGAGGACGGGGAGCCGGTTGGAACACTATACAATCATTGGTGGCCATAGGTTCAGGTGGATTGGCTGGAAAAGGGTTGTATAACGGCAGTCAGGTACAGCTCAATTTCCTGCCTGAACACCATACTGATTTTATATATGCAGTTATTGGGGAAGAATTAGGATTTATTGGTGCTACAGCATTGATTCTCTTATATGCGGTCTTGATCATGCGTTCTTTATATATTGCTTCGGAAGCCCGTGAGTTCTTCGGAAGCCTGGTGGTTATCGGAGTCACTGCTATGTGGCTGTTTCATATCTTTGAGAATATAGGAATGTCAATAGGTATAATGCCTATTACCGGTATTCCCCTGCCTTTCATCAGTTATGGCGGCAGTTCCATGGTTACCAATCTGCTGGCCGTAGCTTTAATCATCAATGTAAATATCCGGGGTAAGCAAATAGTATTCTAAAGGAAAACCTTAAGCCTGAGCTCCTCCCCCTTACCCTCTTCTTCATATGTCATAAATCCGGGGTTAAAGATATATATTTTATTGAATAAGAAAGTACCTGGTAAAATCCGGTGAGTTTATGGAAAAGGAGGGTTGTTTGGTGCTGGGAAGTTTCAGAATTAGAATGCTGGTGGTAATTGTGATTGCTGCTTTGGTAGGTCTATCTCTGCAGTCAGGACACAGCAGCAGTATGATGGTGCAAGCAGTTATCGAATACATAATGAAGGACTATGGAGTTCAAGATACCCTGGCCCAGTATTTTTATCGAATTAAAGATGAGCCTCCTGAAACGGTGCCAGCCTCCGGGCAGACTATACTACAATTGCCCTGTGAGTTTCTGGATATCGAACAAAGCTATGGTTGGTATTACAACCAGGATAGCCGTCAGCAAGAATTTTTCCCGGCGGTTTTAGTCAAGGTTAAGGAAAATTCAGCGGTGAAGGCGGTTTTTGGCGGACAGGTAGCGGATATATCCGAGGATGAAAGGGGAAAAACCGTTTTGATCGACCACGGAGGGGGCTTGTGTTCTTCTTATGGGGGACTCAAGGAAGTAAGGGTCGGAATAGGGCAAGATGTGACTCAAGATACCCTTATTGCTTTCAGCAGTCAAGAGCTTTATTTTCAAATCACGGGTGAAGATGGTCCTTTAAACCCCAATAAATTGTTTGAACGCTAATGAGATTAGCCCGGATAGCAGGTATAGATTTCAAAGCCAATAAGGCCTTTTTGCTTTTGTGTGTGGCTTATACCGTCTTGGGATTGGGGCCAGAGGTTATATTAATCACTACTGCGGTTCTGGCTCATGAAATAGCTCATACTGTAGTAGCCCTGGCACTGGGGGTTAGGATATCCGAAGTGGAACTGCTACCTTTTGGAGGCCAAGCAGCAGTGGAGGATTTCACCGGACTGGAGCCCAAGAAAGAGATTTATGTAGCCCTGACCGGACCCTTGTTAAGCTTGATTATGGCCGGTGTTTTTTATTACCTGATACCCTATCAGGGCACATGGTTCAGCCTCTTTGCCAATATAAACTGCTTTCTGGCTCTTTTCAATCTCCTGCCGGTGCTGCCACTGGATGGGGGCAGGATATTTAGAGCCATTTTATCCAGCAGCATAGGATATCGGAAAGCAACCTTAACTGCTGCCAGCCTGGGTAAGATCACCGCCTTGCTGCTGGGGGGGATGGGAGCATATCTTACTTACAGCAGCAGGAGTGGAGCAAATTTGATTCTTATCGCCATACTCCTATTTTGGGCGGCTGGACGGGAAAAAAAATTGCTGGCTTATGCCTTTATGCGCTTTTTATTAAATAAAAGGACCCAGCTTAGCCGCTACGGATTTATGGAATCCAGGCAGGTTGCGGCACTGCTTGAAACACCGGTTAAAAAAATCCTGGATAACAGCCGTCCCTCTACTTACCTTACCGTAGTAGTTATAGGACATGATGAATCCATAATCGGCCTGAGAACTGAAGCTGAATTGATCGAATGCTTGCTGGAAAAAGGACCGGCTGCCTGCCTTAAAGACTGCTGACAAGCTGGCCTTTTATGTCCCATTGACAATCCAGAATCCAAAATCTTATTGCCCATGCTTGGTAGGTGTTTCAGTATATCTAGACCTACCCTGCTGCCAAATCTGCTACTTGACTGGCCCTCTTAAACTGTATCCCATGTCAGCTTTTACGAGAGTTCGGCTAAAGTTGCCGTACTTGAACCTAAAGGAGCGGGTTAATCAAAAGACTTTTATGGTAATATATATAGTACTGAATGTTGCTATTTGGAGGCAGATTATGAAAGATAGGATTTTTAGAGATATATTGCCCCAGGTATCCAAACCCGCTCGTTATATGGGCAATGAAGTAAATATGATCAAAAAGGAATGGGAACCTTGCCGGATTAAGATGGCTTTCGCCTTTCCTGATGTATATGAAGTGGGTATGTCCCATGTGGGAAGTAAGATTCTATATGGTTTGATTAATGAAAAGACTGATCATCTGATGGAAAGGGTATATGCACCCTGGCCGGATATGGAAGAAGAAATGCGCCGGCAGGGGATATCTCTCTATACCCTGGAGTCTTTTAAGCCATTACGGGATTTTGACCTGCTGGGTTTTACCCTGCAGTATGAATTAGCTATCACCAATGTATTGAATATGCTGGATATGGCAGGTATACCGGTGTGGTCCCGGGAAAGAGACGAGGAATACCCGCTGATAATTGCCGGGGGACCGGTAGTCTTTAATCCTGAACCCTATGCAGACTTTTTTGACCTGTTTTTAATCGGGGATGGGGAAGAAATGCTGCCAGAGTTTTTAGATTGCTGTTGGGAGAACCGTCATTTACCCAAAGGGGAACTATTATTAAAGCTGGCCGAACTGGAAGGGGTTTATCTGCCTTCACTCTACCGGGTAGACTATCAGGAAGATGGAAGGCTGAAGCAAATGACTCCCAAGCTGAATTCACTTCCTCTTACTGTAAGGAAGAGAGTGGTAAGGGATTTGGACCAGGCTTATTTTCCCGAGCGGCCCGTTTTACCATATATGAATATAGTCCATGACCGGGCGGTATTGGAAGTCATGCGCGGCTGCCAGCGGGGCTGCCGTTTTTGCCATGCCGGCATGGTGTACCGGCCGGTGCGGGAGCGTAGCCTGGAAACCCTTCAAAGGCAGGCTGACCAGCAATTGGCCAATACCGGATATGAAGAGATAAGCCTTACCTCCCTTAGTACCCTGGACTACTCAGGAGTTGACCCTCTGGTTAAAGAGCTGGTACAGGCTTACCAGCACCAGGGTACCGGAGTCTCCCTGCCTTCCTTACGGGTAGACGCCTTTTCGATAGAATTGGCCAATGAAGTGCAAAAAGTACGTAAGACTACTCTAACCCTGGCCCCTGAAGCCGGTACTCAGCGCCTACGGGATGCAATCAATAAAAATGTAAGCGAGGAACAATTGTTGCAAGCGGTAAAAGCAGCTTTTCAATCGGGCTGGTTATCCCTTAAGCTCTATTTCATGATAGGATTACCCGGGGAGACGGAAGCTGATTTGCTGGGGATTTTAGACCTGCTGGAAAAAGTGCGGGATCTGGGAGACCAATACGCCAGGAAGAAGGTAGAAATAAGAGCCAGTATAGCCTCTTTTGTTCCCAAAGCCCATACTCCCTTTCAATGGCAGGCTCAGAATTCCATTCAGGAACTGGAACAGAAGAGGAGATTGTTAACCCTTAGCAAAAGGCGCAGGATTAAACTCAGTTTTCATGATAGTAAAACCAGTTATTTGGAGGGGGTATTATCCCGGGGGGATAGAAGATTATCTCTTCCTATATACCGGGCCTGGCAAAAGGGATGTAAATTCGATGGTTGGTCCGAATATTTTAATTTCGGAAAATGGCTGGAAGCTTTTCAGGAGGCTGAGATTGATACAGATTTTTACACTACCCGTTCTAGAAGCTATGATGAAGTATTGCCCTGGGATTTTATCGATATCGGGGTAAGCAAAGCCTTCCTTAAGGCTGAGAATGAAAAAGCATCCCAAGGCATTATTACCGAAGACTGCCGCTGGCATGAATGCGAGGGATGTGGAATATGTCCTGCTTTTGAAGTGGAGCTGGATCTCAAGGAGGAAGTGCGGGGATGAGAGTTAGGATGGAGTACCGGGTGGGGAATGATCTCAAATTTCTAGGTAATTTGGATATGATGAATCTTATGAGCCGGGCTTTACGTCGAGCCCGAATACCATTTGCTTTAAGTGAAGGCTTCAATCCCCATATCAAATTTTCCCTGGGGACTGTTTTACCGGTTGGAGTATGGGGGGAGAGGGAATACCTGGACCTGGAATTGGCTGAGGAAATGGAACCCCAGGTATTGGTGGAACGCCTTAACCAGGTTTTGCCACCCGATATGGAGATTAAGCATGGTATTAAACTGGATGAAAAGGAGCCGGCTCTGATGAAAAGCATCAATGCCGCCAGCTATGATTTTATCCTGAATTCAAATGAGGATTATTCAGCTTTGCCCGGTAGAATAATGGCGGAGGAACACTTGTTGGTGAAAAGCCGGGGCAAGAAAAAGGGAGTCGACAAGGATTTGCGCCCGGGAATTTATAAAATTACTGTCACCTCCCGGGGAGAGTCTGTTATCATTAAAGTATGGGTCAATGTAGGAGAGCCGGTGAATATCCGCTACGATGAGCTGAAGGATATTTTAATTGCCCAGGGTGTTAAGCCAGAATCGATAGTTGATATATATCGCAGTGGCAATTATATACGGGTTGGCACCGATTTCTACTCTCCGTTGGAAAAGGTGAGTTAGTTGGAAAGAGAGATTATTGTTGAAGTATATCCCTGGGAATCCAGGGTGGCTGTAGTTGAGAACGGAAGGTTAGTTGAAATATTTTGGGCTGACCAGAATGACAATGTGGGTAATATATATAAGGGAAGGGTAAAGGATATAATACCTGGATTATCCTGTGCTTTCATTGATATCGGTCTGGCCAAAAATGCCTTTTTATATAAAGGGGATATTGTAGTACCCGGTTTAAAGCGGGGTAGTAATATTTTTGATCTGTTAAAAAGCGGACAGGACATCATGGTACAGGTGAAAAAAGAAGCCTTTGCCGATAAAGGAGCCAGGGTAACGGGTAATATGACCATTCCAGGTCATTACCTGGTTCTCTTGCCTTTTCAGAGTGAGGTATCCATATCTCGCAAAATAACCAACAATGACCGTAGGGAGTACCTGCGTACCATCATTGAGTTGGACAAGCCTGATAATATGGGGATAATAGTTAGGACTGCCTGCCGGGAAGCTAAAGATGAGGAGATAATATCCGAATTAAAGGAACTGGTGCAGGTATGGGCGGATATCAACGCCCGCTATGAGAAGGCACGTACCCCCAGCCTTATTTATGAAGATATCGATACACTGGAAAGAACCCTTAGAGAATACCTGGATGTAGAGATTTCCAGGATTGTGATCAACAACAGAAAACTGCAGGAACGTATTAGTCTTTATGTGGAGAAGAAGAATGCTTCCTGCCGTAAAATAATCTATGAAGAGGGCTTTCTTTTTGAGAAGTATGGTTTGGAGAAGGATGTCAAGCGAAGCCTGCGCCGGAAGGTATGGCTTAAAAACGGGGGTTACCTTATTTTCGATGAAACCGAGGCTATGACGGTTATTGATGTTAACAGTGGCAAGTATACGGGCAAGGACGATTTCGAGGATACCGTATTTAAATTAAACCTGGAAGCGGCGGTGGAGATACCACGGCAACTACGGCTCAGAAGTATTGGGGGTATAGTACTGATAGACTTTATAGATATGAAGAACAAAGAAAATGAAGAAGAAGTCATCAATACTCTGCGCAACATGCTGACCAAGGATAAAGCCAATACCCGTATAGTGGGCATGACTGGTCTAGGATTTCTGGAGATGACCCGTAAAAAGTCGCGCTATGGGGTGAGCGAATTCTTTGCCGATGAATGCAGCCATTGTCATGGCCGGGGTCGGACTATCAGCTTAAGTGCAGTATCTTCGGAAATCAAGAGAAAACTGGTGAGCATGGATTATATAGAGCATGAGGAAATAATCTGTGAAGCCAGCCCCGAGTTGATTAAAGTTCTATCTGAGGACAAGAAAGATATAGCCTATATAGAGAATAAAATTTCCAAGAAAATAATCTTAACCCCTAAAAATCGCTATAGTAATGGGGAATATAATATTCTGACTCCGTCCTATTAAACCCTTCACAGCTTCTACTTATTTGTGCATCCCAGTTTTTTAGGGGGTCCCATTGGGATCAGGAATAATTATTTTTATCATTGAATCCGGGTTGCTTGACTAAAGAGTCGGGATATGTTAAATTTGCATTTGGGTTGCATGTTTTTTGCAACCGCTCAGTTCAGGTTCCTAAAACGGCTATAAGCCTGCCTGTAACTGGCGAGTCTGAATAAACATGGAGGTGTTTTTAATAAAGTGTATGCATTAATTCAAACTGGCGGAAAGCAGTATAAAGTAAGTGAAGGTACGATACTAAAAGTTGAAAAATTGATGGGAGAAGCCGGAGACCGTATAGTTCTAGAGCAGGTGCTGATGATAAATGATGGAAACGGCACCACACAAATCGGCAATCCATTGCTGGAAAATGCCCGGGTCACCGCTAAAATACTGGAACAGGGCAAGAATAAGAAGATTATAGTTTACAAATACAAGAGAAGAAAGAACTATCGCAGAAAACAGGGACACCGTCAACCCTACACTCGTCTGCTTATTGAAAAGATTGAAGGATAATGATCAAGGTAGAAATCCAATATAAGCAGGGATATATTCAATCTTTTTCCGTTAAAGGCCATGCTGGGTTTAATTCTGAAGGTCAAGACATTTACTGTGCCGGAGTATCAGCAGTTACCCAGACTGCGTTGCTGGGTCTGTTGGAGCATATGAGCCTAAAGCCGGAATACAGCATTGAAAAAGGATTAATGGAATGTAAGTTGCCATCCCCTTTGACCGAAGAAGATCGGGAAAAGGCGGAGTTGATTTTAAGTACTATGGAAAAAGGTCTGATATCTATGGAACAGGCCTATAGAGGTTACTTGAAAGTGCTGGTTAGGAGGTAAGAAAATGTTTAAATTTGATTTGCAGCTATTCGCCCATAAAAAAGGGGTGGGCAGTTCCAAGAACGGCAGAGATAGTGAGTCCAAACGTCTGGGTGTAAAGAGATATGATGGACAGGTGGTCAGAGCCGGCAATATATTGGTTCGGCAGCGGGGAACCAAAATTCATCCGGGTAACAATGTTATGAAGGGTGGAGATGACACCCTCTTTGCAGTCATAGACGGACAGGTTAAATTTGAGAGAAAAGGCCGGGATAAAAAGCAGGTTAGCGTATATCCTCTAGATGAAATGCTAAGTATTCAGGCCTAGTTGATAAAGAGAACTAGCTTAGTAGAACCCCTGGAGTTTTTCAGGGGTTTTTGCTATTATTAGTTAACTAAAGGAGGGTGAGCGGTGAACGGGCAAAAAACGGTGGATTTATTAAGGGAAATACGACATGATTTCGGCAATCACCTGCAGGTGATAATGGGATATTTGGACCTGGGCAACCCGCAGCAAGCCCGGAAGTACATAATAAAACTGATAGAGGAAATGGCTGCCGAGAGACTTATATTTGAAAGTACTGATGCTGATACCGCCTTGTATTTATACCAACAGCTGTTATTATCCCGGGAATTAGGAGTAATACTAAGATATGATGAGATTAAAATAAAGAGTCCGGATCTGCTCCAGCTCAAAAATGAACCCTGGCACAGCTTGCAGCAAGTCCTGGCAGCATGGAAAGCAGAGAATAGTGATGCTGAGCCTATGGTTTATCTGGAAATATACGAAAAAGACGATGGAATTGATTTGCTCTATAGTTGTGAAGGTATGGAGCCCGGTTCGCTAATAGTTGAAGTCAGGAAGTGAATAGATGTTTGTAGATCACGCTAAGATTTATGTAAAGGGCGGTGACGGAGGCAACGGTATAGTAGCCTTCCGGCGCGAGAAATATGTGCCCAAGGGTGGACCCGCCGGCGGTGATGGAGGGCGGGGAGGCAATGTGGTATTCATAGCCGATGAAGGCATGAGAACTCTGATGGATTTTAAATACCGCAAGCACTTCAAAGCAGGGCGGGGAGCCCATGGACAGGGGAAAAATATGCACGGAGCCTGGGGGGAGGACCTGCTGGTGAAGGTTCCGGTGGGGACCATCATTTATGATGATGATAGCGGAGAAGTAATAGCTGACTTGACCCGGCCGGAACAGGATGTAATTGTGGCTCGAGGAGGGCGGGGCGGAAAGGGCAATGCCCGTTTTGCCAACGCTAGCAACAAAGCTCCATCCTATTCGGAAAATGGGGAGCCGGGAGAGGAAAGATGGCTGCGGCTGGAACTCAAACTCCTGGCTGATGTTGGCTTGGTGGGTTTTCCCAATGCTGGCAAATCCACCTTTATTTCCAGGGTTTCCGCCGCCCGGCCTAAGATTGCGGATTATCCTTTCACCACTCTGGTTCCCAACCTGGGGGTGGTAGTCACCAGAGATAAAGATTCTTTTGTTATAGCAGACATACCCGGTTTAATTGCTGGAGCCAGTCAGGGCACCGGCTTAGGACATGAATTCCTGCGCCATATTGAACGCACCCGGGTATTGTTGTATATATTGGATGCAGCTGAAACTGAAGGCCGGCAGGTCCTGGAGGATTATGAGATCCTGCGCCGGGAGCTGGAGCAGTATAATCCGGAGCTTTTGGAACGGCCTTACCTGGTAGCAGCCAATAAAATGGATCTTCCTTCAGCTCAGGAGCAGGTGGATGAGCTACGACAGGTATTTGGTGATAAACTTTATCCTATTTCAGCGGTTAGTGGTGAAGGGGTGGAGCCCTTAATTGAGAGAATCAACCAGATGCTTTTAGCCTTACCTGAGGAAACAACAGTTCCTGGAGAGCAGGCCGTGCTTAGACGCTATGAAGAAGAAGAGCCTTTTAAGATTGAGCACTTGGATGGAATATGGGTGGTCTCCGGCAAGAGAATAGAAAAACTTCTAATAATGACCAATTTTAATAGTGATGAAGGTTTAAGCCGGTTTCAGAAAAGCATTGAAAAAATGGGGCTGGAAGCAGCTTTGCGGGAAAGAGGAATTAAAGAAGGAGATAGCGTTAAAATATTGGACTTGGAGTTTGAATATAGCGAGTAGCAGGCCTAAGAGCCAAAGTAAACTTAATTGGGGTTAAGAGGTGGAGAATGAGAAAAGGTATTGCTCAGGCTAAGAGAATAGTGATTAAAGTAGGCACCAGTACCCTTACCTATGCCAATGGTCAGTTGAATCTGCAACGCATTGAAAGGCTGGTGCGGGAGATGGCTGATTTACATAACCGTGAGCTGGAGGTTCTCCTGGTCACTTCCGGGGCCATACGGGTAGGGGCCAATCGCATGGGCATGAAGAAGGTACCCAATACCCTGCCGGAAAAACAGGCTTTGGCGGCCATAGGACAGGGAGCATTGATGCAGATTTATGAAAAGCTGTTTTCCGAATACAGTAAAACGGTAGCTCAAGTATTGTTGAGCCGGGGAGATATGGATGAACGCATTCGTTACTTAAATGCTACCAATGCACTCTTGGCCATGTTGAAGATGAATGTTATCCCGATTATAAATGAAAATGATACCGTAGGAGTTGAAGAGATCAGATTCGGTGATAATGATACCCTATCAGCTATGGTAGCTGGATTGGTTGACGCCGACCTGCTCATCATTCTCTCTGATGTGGATGGGCTTTATAGCTCTGATCCCAGGGAAGATGAGAAGGCTTGCTTGATCAGTCGGGTGGAAGAAATAACAAGTGAAATGGAAGCCAATTCAACCAATCGGGGCAGCAGTTTTGCCAGTGGCGGCATGTTTACCAAACTTAAAGCGGCCCGCATGTGTATGGCTTCGGGAACCGCCATGGTGATAGCCAACAGCCAGGAGACCAATGTGATTCGCCGCATTGTAGCCGGGGAGGAACTAGGGAGCTTTTTTGTTCCCCGGGAGAAAAAAATGCATGCCCGGGATCGGTGGATAGCCTTTGGAAGCTTGTTGCAGGGCCGGGTTTTTGTCGATGCCGGTGCCGCCAATGCACTGCTCAATAAGGGTAAAAGTTTGCTGCCTTCAGGGATAACCGGCTTGGAAGGGGAATTTGAGCGAGGGGCGGTAGTGGCGGTAATGGATGATGCAAAACAGGAAATTGCTCGAGGCATAAGTAATTACAGTTCATCGGAAATATTGAAGATTAAAGGAATGAAGTCCTCTCAGATTAAAGAAATACTGGGAGAGAAGGACTATGATGAGATTATACATCGTAATAATCTTTGGGTGGAGCATTGATAATCAGGTAAAACATTATCACGGTTAAGGAGCGATGACTAATGGATCTTCAACTACAGGAAACCATGTTGGAACAAGGGAAAAGAGCCCGACAAGCCGCCCGTATACTGGCAACTACCCCCAGCACCTTGAAGGATCAGGGCCTGATGGCCATGGCTGATGCTCTGCTGGCTAATTCCCCTGAGCTTCTGAAGGCTAATGGGCTTGATTTGGAGCGGGGTGCAGCCAGCGGTTTAAGCTCCGCCTTGCTGGAGAGGCTGATGCTAAATGAAGAGAGAATTCAGGATATGGCTCAGGGCTTGCGGGAGATTGCAGCCCTGCCGGATCCGGTGGGACAGGTACTGGGTATGACTAAAAGACCTAACGGACTGGAAGTAGGAAGGATCAGAACCCCTATCGGGGTAGTGGGTATCATCTATGAGTCACGCCCTAATGTAACTGCAGATGCTGCCGGTTTGTGTCTAAAGGCCGGCAATGCCATAATTCTGCGGGGAGGAGAGGAAGCCCTTAATTCCAATCGAGTAATTGCCCGGGTAATCTCAGAAGCAGCAGTAAAATGCGGACTGCCGGCAGGCAGTATTCAACTGGTGGATAGCGAAGACAAAGAAGCCGCCATATTCCTGATGAAGATGAGTGATTACCTGGATGTGCTAATTCCCCGGGGAGGCAAAGGACTAAAAATGGCGGTAATGGAAAATGCCCGGGTTCCCTACATTATGACCGGCATGGGCAATTGCCACGTATATGTGGATGAATTTGCAGATTTGGAGCAGGCGCGGCAGATAGTATTCAATGCCAAAGTACAGCGGCCTTCGGTCTGTAATGCTGCCGAAACCCTCTTGGTACATAGTGGAATAGCTTCCCAATTCCTGCCCCTGATAGTAGAAGATCTGCAGAAAGCGGGGGTGGAAATCAGAGCCTGCTCCAGGAGCAGAGAAATAGTAGATGGCCTTAAAGCAGCCACCGAAGCAGACTGGGACGAAGAGTACCTGGATTTAATACTGGCAGTCAAGATAGTGGATGGGCTGGAAGAGGCTATTGAGCATATCAATCACCATGGAACCGGTCACAGTGAAGCCATTGTCAGTCAGAATTACAGCAATGTACGCCGCTTTATGGCCGCTGTTGATGCGGCTGCGGTTTATGCCAACGCTTCTACCCGTTTTACCGATGGCAATGTTTTTGGATTTGGCGCGGAAATGGGGATCAGCACCCAGAAACTACATGCCCGGGGCCCTATGGGCTTGCCGGAATTGACCACCACCAAGTTTATCATTTATGGTGATGGTCATGTAAGATAAAGGACGGACGGGCGAGCGCAGGTAGCCCCTACA
>JAAYNQ010000132.1 GCA_012520725.1 Syntrophomonadaceae bacterium
AAAAGGAGGATTTTATTTTGAAAGATATCATCGGAAAAACTGTAAATAAAAGAGAACGGATACTGATGGCGGCGGTGGAGGTCTTTACCCGCAGGGGCTACAACAATGCCCGAATGGAGGAGATAGCCGAGACGGCCGGGATTGGTAAAGGTACCCTCTATGAATACTTTGATAGTAAAATGCAGCTGTTTAACGAAATGATTATTAAGTCCTGGGAAGAATACAGCAACTCCCTTACTGCTGATTCCATTCATGAACTAAACTTCGAAGAGAGTATCCGGGAAATCATTAAGGGGCATTTTACCTTCAGTAAAGAAAAGAAAAAGCTGGCCCGTGTACTTTTCTGGGACACGGAAATAATGGATGAAGAATTAAAGGAATGGATGCGCCGGCGCCGTAAAGAACAGGAAAAATTAATCGATCAGATGGTAAGCAGAGCGGTGGATGCCGGGGAGATAAAGCCGGTAGACAAGATGCTGGTGTACATAATACTGGGGGGGCTGGTAGGATCCATTTGGGCCATCAACATAATGAACAACTGGGAAATCGATCCCCAGGAATTAGCTGATCAACTAACCGAAGCAGTCATGGACGGCATTCGCAAATGAGGGTCATCGCTGAGATCTTTAGTCAATGAGAAGTTAGTCCCAAAGCAACTTTTTCCCCGCAAAAATGTATAAATTCCTCCTGTTTTTGGATCAATAAATAATATCATAGTCCTAGCCTTAGTCATACTTAATCATTTCCTGCTCATTAATAACAAAATATTACATAATTGCATATTATAGGATAAGGCCTGCCGGTATACCTGGGTACTTACCGCATTTTTACGGAATAAAGAGCATCGGGGAACCGATGCATCTGAGCCGTACCAGGCCACCTTTATCTATGAATATAGAAAGACCCAGGGTTCCATCCAAGGTCTTTTTATCCTCTGATTGGATACTGGACCTAAATATTTTGACTTCAAGCTGGTAATATAATACTATGATGCTAAATACCTCAATATGAGTTATATAAGGAGATGCTATGGATAGAAATCTAATCGAAAAGGCCCGGGAATTGATCAATGCTAACTATATTTCCACTACCCTGAGTACTGTGGATAGAGAATACAATGTAAACATCGCAGTAATCACTGTCTTGGAAATGATAGACGATAATACCATTATCTGTGCCCGTTTTGGTGCCGACAAGACTTACGCTAATTTAAAGGAAACCGGTAAAGGGGTATTCCTGGTATTATTAACTAAGGATAATCAAAGCAAGGACGGCATCAGGGTCTATGTGGAATTGCAGGATGACCAGCAAGAGGGTTATTATTATGAGAGGGTCAAAGAACGGCTACAGAAGACAGCTTATGGGTCCTTTCCCTTAAAGAACTGCCTGGTATTTAAGATAGTAGATATACTACCGATTTCTATGTTGAAAAAGTAATTGCTTGAGCATGGCCCTTAATAATTAGGGGCTAAAATATTTGACAAAGGGAACCGTCTCCGCCGTCCAATGGGTGATAGGTGGAACCCTGCCTATTGTCATTAATTGGGAGGAATAAGTGGTGTATTTGGGGAAAGTATTAGTTGTATTTGGGACCAGGCCGGAGGCGATAAAAATGGCTCCGGTAATCAGAGAATTAAAGCAAGTACAAGACATTGAGACCCAAGTGCTGGTTACTGCCCAGCACCGGGAGATGCTGGATCAGGTTTTACACTTATTCGCCATAGAACCTGATCATGACCTGGATTTGATGAGAGAGGGACAGGATTTATACAGTATTACTACCGGGGTATTGAATGGGGTAAGGGAAGTGTTGGAAAAGGAGAGGCCTGAACTGGTGGTGGTACACGGAGATACTACTACCACTTTCGCGGCTTCTCTGGCCGCTTTTTACCAGAGGATACCAGTAGCCCATGTTGAAGCTGGTTTACGTACCTATAACAAGTATTCGCCTTTCCCGGAAGAGATAAACCGCTCCCTCACTGCCCGCCTGGCCGATCTGCATTTTGCTCCTACCGATCTTAATCGAGATAATCTACTGCGGGAGTCCATAGGGGATTTGAAGATTTGGGTGACTGGCAATACGGTTATAGACGCTTTGATGCAAACCATCCGGCCGGGCTTCGATTTTGGTCCCGAGTTGGCCCAGGTAGATTTTAATCGGCGGATCATTCTTCTTACCACCCATCGCCGGGAGAATTGGGGCGGCCGTATGGGACAGATTTATTTAGCCATGCTGGATTTATTGAAGGCCTTTGAAGATATAGAAATAGTCTTTCCTGTTCATAAAAACCCCATTGTTCGAGATCTGGCTCAATCTATGCTGGGGGAAAGCAAACGGGTACATCTAATAGAGCCCTTGGAATATGAGCCATTTGCCAATCTCATGAACCAATCCTATCTGGTTTTGACCGATTCCGGAGGTATGCAGGAAGAAGCCCCTTCTCTGGGCAAACCGGTTTTGGTTTTAAGGGATACTACGGAAAGACCAGAAGCAGTTAAAGCAGGAACAGTTAAACTAATAGGAACCAATCGGGAACGGGTTTTTAAAGAGGCTCATGAGTTGCTCTCTAAGCAATTGGAGTATCATAAGATGGCGCGAGCCGTAAATCCCTATGGGGATGGCAAAGCAGCGGGAAGGATTGTGAAGGTTATAATAGAATTTCTGTATGCCCGCTTGGGAGCTCAGTAAAACTGCCCATTCCGTTAAGGAGGATTCAGATGTCAGAAATAAAATTTGGCACTGATGGCTGGAGAGCCATTATTGCCAGGGACTTTACTTTCAGCAATTGCCGGGTGGTAGCCCAAGGTATTGCATCTTATTTAAACTGTACCAATCTAGCCAAAAAAGGGGTAATAATTGGCTATGATAATAGATTCATGTCTAAAGAGTTTGCCGAAGAATGTGCCCGGGTCTTGGTGGGCAATGGAATAAAAACCTTTATGCTTAATAAGGTAAGCCCCACCCCGGTAACGGCTTATGCAGTACATTTGAAAGGGGCCGGAGGCGGGTTGATGATTACCGCCAGCCATAATCCACCTGAGTATAATGGGATCAAATTTATACCATATTATGCGGGACCTGCTTTACCAGAGGTAACCGACGCTATTGAAAAGGAGATTAACCGGGTAAAGGAAAGCGGCAAGATCTATGAGCTGGATCTGTCTGAAGCCGTGGAATTGTCCCTATACCAGGAGTTAGAGGCAGATAATGAGTATATTAATCATATCCGCAAGCTCATTGAGGGGGACTTTTTCAAGAAAAGGAAGATTAAAATTATCAGCAATCCCATGTACGGCGCAGGAGTAGGATATTTGGACCCCATTCTGACTGATTTGGGATGTGAGGTGCGGACTATAAATAATCACCGGGATGTATTGTTTGGGGGAGCCATGCCGGAACCCATCAGCAGGCTACTGGGTGATTTAAAGAGGGCGGTAGTCAGTTACAATGCTGATATTGGCCTGGCTTTAGACGGTGATGCCGACCGTTTCGGAATCATAGACGGCAACGGTAGTTTTATCAGTGCCAATCAATTTATGCCACTGCTCTTGGAGCACCTATTGAGCACCAGGAAATGGAGAGGGCCAGTATGCCGGTCAGTTGGCACTACCCACATCTTGGATAAAGTGGCCCGCAGTTATGGTTTAAGCGTCATAGAAACCCCGGTAGGATTTAAATACATAAGTGAGGCCCTGAGGGAAAAGGGCTGTATCATAGGATGTGAAGAAAGCGGAGGCATGAGTATCTTCGGACATATTCCGGAGAAAGACGGCATCTTGGGCTGCCTTTTAGCAGTAGAAATGCTGGCTTTTGCCGGTAAAAGCCTGGCAGAACTTACCGAAGATTTCAGGAATAAATACGGGCAGAGCAGCAATCAGCGTATGGATATAAAAGTGTCCAGCATAGATCAGCCTGAGATACTGGACAATATCAAGGCCTTTGATCCTAAGGTCATAGCCGGGGTAAAAGTAGAATCAGTTAATGAAACTGACGGTCGCAAGATAGTCCTGGAAGACGAGAGCTGGATCTTAATACGTTATTCGGGAACGGAACCAGTATTTAGGATTTATGTTGAGGCAGAAAATGAAAGTAGGATGTTGCAGATGCAGGACGAGGTTTTAGAAAGCCTGGGAATGAAACCTAAAATATAAGTCGACTTGGGTTAAGTTTTCGAGCAATTTGGAAAACACAGGCAGGAAAATAATAAATTAGTGACGAAAGTAGTATAATGAATGAACGATCTGATAGTAATGGGCAAAAGATACTGGATGGCCTAATGCTCCAACTAATCCAGACTCTGGAGAAGGGACGGGATGATATCTATCTGCTGGCTGAGGCCAGCTACCATAGAATCCAGCGTTTACAACTGGAGCTGGAGGACCTTGATCTTGAATTGACTGGGGTTATGGAACCCTTGCCTGAAGAGCTGAAAGGCAAAAAAGGGGACTGTCATGTCTCGAGTGAAGCTATTCAAGGTTTAGAAACCAATAAAATAGAGGAATTGAATACAGCAGGGCAACTTGATTCACAGCTACAGCAAAACCGGATGCAGAGGAAGCGGGACATGCTTCAACAAGAACTGCAAAGCTTCAAGGCTGCCTACCGATATGCATATGAGTATCTGAATACCACCCATATGGCTATAAAGATTTTGCAAGGACAGCTAAATATTTTCCATCACTCTAAGGTGGATGTACCTAAAGGGACAGAAGGAGCTTTATGGCTGCTGAAGTACCAGGAACTTGAGCGCCGAAAAATAGCCCGGGAGCTTCATGATGGACCAGCCCAAACCCTGGCGGCTGTTTTAATGCATTTGGATTTTCTGCAAGGTTTGGGAGGGCAGGATCTTGATAGCCTGCAGCAAAAATTGGACCTGATAAAAGGTATGAGCCGGGAATGTTTGAATGAAATAAGGCGCATCCTTTTTGACTTAAAACCAGTGCTCTTGGAAGAAGATTTTTATCATAGTCTGCAGGAATACTTGCGGGAGCTACAATTCAAATATAATTTGCAGGTAGAATTTTCCCAGATTGGTGAAAAGAAAAAATATGACCTGCTTATATCCGGTTCATTATTTCGCATTATTCAGGAAGCCATGAGCAATATCCGCAAACACGCCCATACGGAAAAAGCTACCATTATACTGGAGGATAATGGAAAGAAGATTACCCTGATTATTGGGGACCAAGGTGCTGGTTTTGATCCACAAAAAGAGGCTCCTGAAGATAGCTATGGAATCTTAAGTATGAAAGAAAGGGTTCAATTGTTGGGGGGGGTAATGAAAATTGATTCTGAGCCGGGAGCAGGAACCCAAATAACCATAATAGTTCCCCTGGAAGGAGAGGAAAATAATGAAAGGGAAGGTTAGGGTTGTCATCGCCGATGACCATGTTCTGGTAAGAGAAGGAATTCGAAAATTGTTGGAATCCGATGACAATATTGAGTTACTTACCGTGGTTGGAGATGGGCAAGGGGCTATCAATATTGCTCGAAAAAATGCAATTGATGTTATTCTAATGGACGTCAATATGCCAGGAACCGATGGTATAGTAGCTACCCAGGTAATCAAGCGTGAGTCACCCTCGGTAAAAATCATTGCCCTGACCATTTATGAAGACGAAAAAGTAATGGAAATGGTTAAAGCCGGGGTTTCTGCATACGTGCTGAAGGATGTAGCCGGAAGCGAGTTGATTGATACTATTTATAGGGTTATGGAAGGTGAAATAGTCATCCATCCCCGGGTAGCCAACCGGCTTATAGAGGAGATCACCCGGTCTGAGCAGGAACAGGATGAGGTCAAACTAACCAAACGGGAAAGGGATGTACTGGCCCTATTGGTAAAAGGCAATTCCAATAAAGAAATGGCCGACAGCATGTTTATCAGTGAAAAAACAGTAAAAAACCATCTAACCAGCATTTTTCGCAAACTAGGAGTTAAAGACCGCACCCAGGCGGCTGTATATGCCATAAAGAATAAGCTGGTAAGTGAAGACTAGTTAAAAGAAGTAATCAAGTAACCTCCAAGCCGCATATTATATATAAACTGGCTAAAAGGAGGTTCTTTTTGTGGCTGTTTGTCTTAAAATCCTATGTTTTGCCATTTGGATGACCATTATGATGGTTCTAATTCATGGGAGCAAGCAAAGAAAGTCCGCTTCCCCCAGCCAGCGTCTTTGTATGTCTTTGAATGAAGAAGATGAGATAGGCAAACCCAGGGACATTTTTTATCAAATTAACCCTTGGCTGGAGTTGAGTTTCGGTATAAACTCAAAATAGATAAGTTAAGTTAAGATGAAAATGCTTTAATTCCATATACTCAGTATGGCTAATCGGCAAATTTGCCGGGGCAGTCTTTGACCGTAAGTAAAGGGCCTAGCCCCAAGATTTCATACTAGCTTCTGTCCCCTGATCATGAGGGATTTATAGGAAAGAAGCGAAGGGACTGTTTATCTTATGGAAGTTAAATTGGGTTTAAAAACTAAAACCGCTTATATACAGTGAAAAAAAACAGCATATGGGTTATGATTAAATAAGCATTCAAGATCGTATGCAAAGGCTGGAGGAGGTTGCTTTCATACGATTTTTGTATTATATAGCAGAAAGTGTTTGAGGTGGGGGCAATGGAGAATATTCTTATGGACATCCTATTTCCAGTAAATGAATGCAGTCTATGTCGAGACAGGGGAAGATTTCATAGTCGCCGGCCTTGGTGTCAGCAGTGCCAGGATGAAATACTTGATACTCAAAGCAGTGGTCCGATATGCCCAAAATGCGGCAAATACCTGGATGGGCTGGAGGAAAACTGCTGCGTTGAGTGCCGGGATAACCCCCCAGAATTTAATATAGCTCGAGCGGTAGGACCGTACTGCAATGATAAGCTGCGAAAAGCGGTTAAGGTGTTAAAATTTTTATGCCGTCGCTATATGAGCATAAAAATGGGTGAGATGATGGCGGCGGTGGTGATTGAGGAGCCTGCTTATTGGCCTATAGACATTATCGTGCCGGTGCCTATTTCCAAGGGTAACCTGAAGCAAAGAGGTTTTAACCAGTCAGAATTGTTGGCCAAACAGATCAGCAAAGTCGTGAAAAGACGCATGTATCCACATCTGCTGAGACGAATCAAGGAAACCCCTTCCCAAAGAGAATTAACCCGGGAGGAAAGGGTGGAAAACCTTTTATGTGCTTTTGAAGTAACTGATCCAGCCCTAGTTAAAGGCAAAAACGTATTATTGGTTGATGACGTATATACTACCGGCTCAACCATCCGGGAGTGTACGCGTATACTATTGGAAGCAGGTGCTGAAAGCGTTGGGGTTATAACCTGGGCTACCGGCAGCGGATATTAGCCCCTAAGGATTCCTTGCTATTTTGGTTTTAGAGCTTTATAATATGCAATACGGGTCGGTAGGAAACTGCAGAAGACATTTCCGGTTGACCTCCGGCAAAATCATACAAAGTGAGGGATTTCAATGTTTGAAGACAAAACATTAGTTTGTCAGGACTGCGGACAGGAATTTATCTTCAGTGCTGGTGAGCAGGAATTTTACCATGAGAAGGGTTTCCAAAATGAACCCAAACGCTGTAGAGAATGCAGAAATCAGCGTAGAGCTGGTAGAAGCGAACGGGGTCCGCGTCAGATGTTTGACACCACCTGTGCCAAGTGTGGGCAGGAAACCCAGGTTCCCTTTAAGCCGGTAGGAGACAGGCCGGTATATTGTCTGCAATGTTACCAACAGATGAGAGAGGAAGAAGCTATTTTAGCATAAAATATATTAATTATGGCTGAAGATGGGGCCAGGTACTTGTTTTAAGTACTTCGGCCCCATTAATTTATCCATGGGGCTTTACAGCAAAATGATTAATCCTTGGAAATATCGGTAATCATAACGGGCGGGCCAGCACAGCTAGCCCTACAGGCTTACAACGAAGTTTTCGGGCCGTCTCGCCTGTACAAAACTTAATCCCCATAATTATACTATTAATGCACATACTACTTATAAGTATTGTGTTTTGTAGTAGAGAAAAGTGCCGTCCTGTTATAAAATAAAAGTACCAGATCGGGAAAGGAGTGGTTATATGAAACTCGACATCAGGGGAAAAAACATAGAAGTCACCGATGCACTCAGGGATTATACCACCAAGCGTCTTTCCAAGTTAGAAAAGTATTTCGATGATGTAAGAGAGGCTCAGGTTGCCCTTTCTGTAGACAGCGAAGGACATAAGGTAGAGGTAACCATACCCCTCAATGGCATGATTCTTAGGGGAGAAGAATCTACCGACAATATGTATAGTTCTATCGACCTGGTAGAAGAAAAACTGGAAAAACAAATCAACAAATACCGGACCAAACTATATAGGAAAACCAGGGGAGCCGGATTTAAGAAAAACATGAAAGAAGAGATAGAAAAAGAGTTAAAAAGTAAGGGAGGCCAGGCTGGGGCAGCTGATACCTTCAATATTGTGAGAACCAAGAGATTTGCTCTAAAACCGATGGATGAAGAAGAAGCAATAATGCAAATGAACCTCCTGGGGCATAACTTTTTTGTATTTTTTAATGCCAAAACCGATGAAGTCAACGTGGTATATAAAAGAAAGGACTGTAATTACGGTCTGATTGAACCTCATTTTGACTAGAGTTGAAGGATAGTTAAAAAAAGTGCTAAGATAAAATTAATCTTTTGCTTGAGGAAAGGAGCCAATGGGGTTCCTTCTTTTTTTAAGGAAAGGCAGATGAAAAAGATGTTGAAAGCGTTTCTTAGGAATATCCTGGACGACAATGAGAAGGAAGTTAAGCGTTATCGAAAACGGGTTGAAGCAATTAATGCCCTGGAATCCAAGTATGAACAGCTAAAGCCGGAAGATTTTCCCCGGCAGACTGAAGAGTTTCGGCACCGGCTTAATAATGGAGAATCTTTAGATGATATATTGCCCGAGGCTTTTGCCCTGGTCCGGGAAGCCGCCCGCCGAACCCTGGGCATGAGGCATTTTGACGTACAATTGATAGGTGGAATGGTACTGCATGACGGGCGCATTGCAGAAATGAAAACCGGTGAAGGTAAGACTTTGGTAGCTACCCTGCCCGCATATTTAAATGCGTTGGAAGGTAAAGGGGTTCATATAGTTACCGTTAATGATTACCTGGCCAGTCGTGACCGGGATTGGATGCTGCCCATCTATGAATACTGTGGTTTGACCGTAGGTCTGATAGTGCATGGTATGAACCCGGCCGCAAAGAAGGAGGCTTATGCCTGTGACATTATCTATGGAACCAATAATGAATACGGATTCGATTACCTAAGGGATAATATGGCAGTTATCCCTGAAAACCAGGTACAGGGACCACTAAACTATGCCATCATAGACGAAGTGGACTCCATATTGATTGATGAGGCCCGCACTCCTTTGATCATTTCCGGGGAAGGAGATAAACCTACCAGCCTTTATTATCAGATAGCTAAATTTGTTCCCCGTTTAAAAGCCGAGGAAGACTACATGGTAGATGAAAAAGCCCATGTTTCAACCTTGACTGAGGAAGGGGTAAAAAAGGTGGAACAGTATTTCCATATCGATAACCTGTCAGAAAATATGGAACTGGCCCATCATATAAACCAGGGCCTCAAGGCCCATACTTTGATGAAAAGGGATCGGGATTATGTGGTAAAAGATGATCAGGTTATAATAGTAGACGAATTTACCGGTCGATTGATGTTTGGACGCCGCTATAGCGATGGCTTGCACCAGGCTATAGAAGCCAAAGAGGGAGTAAAAATAGAAAAAGAATCTCAAACCCTGGCTACTATTACCTTCCAGAATTATTTTCGTATGTATAATAAGCTGGCCGGTATGACCGGTACCGCTGAAACCGAAGAAGCTGAATTTAAGAAGATTTACAATATGGATGTGGTGGTTATACCCACTCATAAGCCTATGATCAGGCAGGACCATCCAGATATTATATATCGCACTGAAGCTGGAAAATTTAAGGCGGTAGTGGAAGATATAGTGGAGCGATATAGAAGAGGGCAGCCGGTACTGGTAGGAACGATTTCCATAGAGAAATCAGAGTTGTTGAGTACAATGTTGGCCAAGCGAGGGGTGCCGCATCAGGTGCTGAATGCCAAATATCACGAAAAAGAAGCCCAGATCATTGCCCAGGCCGGGCAAAGGGGTATGGTTACCATAGCCACCAATATGGCCGGGCGGGGGACCGATATAGTTTTGGGAGAAAAGGTAAGCGAACTGGGGGGACTGTATGTCCTGGGAACAGAAAGACACGAATCCCGCCGGATAGATAACCAGCTGCGTGGTCGCTCAGGCCGGCAAGGGGATAGAGGGGAATCCAGATTTTATGTATCCCTGGAAGATGATCTGATGAGGTTGTTTGGAGCCGCCACCATAGAAGGGGTCATGGATCGTCTGGGTATGGATGACGATATGCCTATTGAAAACAATATTGTCAGCCGGGGAATTGAAAATGCCCAGAAGAAAGTGGAAAACCGCAACTTCAGTATACGAAAAAATGTATTGGAATATGATGATGTTATTAATCAGCAGCGGGGAGTTATTTACGGCGAGCGCTCCAAAGTACTCTTGGGAGAGGACCTGCAGGAAACAGTTAAAGGTATGATCGATGATGTGGTGGATGGGATTGTAGATAGTTTTGCCGGTGAAGCCAAATACTCAGATGAATGGGATCTTAGCGGCATGATGAACTATATTGAACAATCCTTGATACCGGCACCAGATTTTACCAAAGAGGATCTACTGGGGTTGACCGCATCCGAGGCCAAGGAATTTCTGACTGAACGCACTCATGCCCTGTATAAGGCTCGGGAAGAGGAAATGGGAGCAGAGGTAATGAGGCAGTTGGAAAAGGCCTTGTTGTTGAGGATAATTGACCAGAAGTGGATGGACCACATTGATGCCATGGATCAGCTGCGAAATGGGATCTCTCTTAGAGCCTACGGCCAAAAGGATCCTTTGGTAGAGTATAAATTTGAAGCTTATGAAGCCTTCCAATCCATGGTTTACAGCATTAAGGAAGATGTGGTGCGGTATATATTGCGGCTTAAGGTGGTGCAGAATCCGGAAGAAAGGAAAATTAGCACCAGCCATAATGAAGAAAAGGTTAAAAAGCCGGTACGCCGGGAGAAGAAAATCGGGCGCAACCAGCCCTGTCCCTGCGGCAGCGGAAAAAAATACAAACATTGTTGTGGTCAAAGGGATTGATGAGTGAAATACCAGCTGTATAGGGCTGGGAATTAATTGCCAGCCCTATCTGGGCTGGTGGGCTTAATTAGATAGCATTTGACAAAGAATATCTACCGGTGCTAACTTAATACAGTGGTAAGAGAATTGGGTATACACTGGTGTGGGGTGGCAATAACGGTATTAAGCAAAGCAGAAAAAATTGGCAAGCGCTTGCAAATAATATAGACTCGAAATATAAGCCGGGTGTGCCCACGGGCTCTTATATATTATAAGCTCATTATATAATTTGCGGTCAGCCAGCTTGTTATAATGACATTATTCGGCCCTGAGATAATAGCAAGCAGTTTTTAGTGAGATAGTATTTCGGGGTTGAAGTGTAGAACAAGTTTCTGCTTAGATCGGATAAAACAATAATTTCTAGTATAATGTATAATAAGCAGATAGGAGGAGATGGTTTTGCTAGAAGATCCCCG
>JAAYNQ010000133.1 GCA_012520725.1 Syntrophomonadaceae bacterium
AGCGGTTAACGTTGTTTTGGAAGAAATTGAGGCCATCAGCAAACCGGTTGAATCTAAAGAAGCTATCGCTCAAGTAGCTGCTATTTCCGCTGACGACAAGGAAATCGGTCAGCTTATAGCCGATGCTATGGAAAAAGTAGGCCGGGATGGTGTTATTACCGTAGAAGAATCCCAATCAGTGGGAACCTCTCTGGAAGTTGTTGAAGGAATGAGCTTCGACCGGGGTTATATCTCGCCTTATATGATTACCAGTACTGAGAAAATGGAAGCGGTTCTAGACGAACCCTATATACTTATCACTGACAAGAAGATATCTGCAATTAATGAAGTACTGCCAGTATTGGAAAAAGTAATTCAAACCGGCAAACCTCTGTTGATCATAGCTGAAGAAATAGAAGGGGAAGCCCTGGCTACTTTAGTGCTTAATAAACTAAGAGGAACCTTCAATTGTGTAGCGGTTAAAGCCCCTGCTTTTGGTGAAAGAAGAAAAGCTATGTTAGAGGATATTGCGATTTTGACCGCAGGTCAGGTAGCATCCGAGGATGTTGGAGTAAAACTGGATAATGTTTCTCTGGACATGCTGGGTAAAGCCCGTCAGGTAGTAGTCAAAAAGGATGAAACCATTATTGTTGATGGAGCCGGCAACGAAGCGGAGGTTAAAGCCCGCATAGCCAATATCAAAGCTCAGCTGGAAGAGACCGAATCCGAATATGACAAGGAAAAACTCCAGGAAAGAATGGCAAAACTGTCTGGTGGAGTTGCCGTTATTCAGGTAGGAGCCGCGACAGAAACCGAATTGAAGGAGAAAAAACACCGCATTGAAGACGCCCTGGCAGCTACTCAAGCAGCAGTTGAAGAAGGCATCGTATCCGGTGGTGGTGCCGCTCTGATTAATGCCCAGAAGGCTATTGACAAACTGCAGGCTGAAGGTGATGAAGCTACTGGTATTGCTTTGGTTAAGAAGGCTTTGGAAGAACCCCTGCGCCAGATTGCCAACAACTCAGGTGCTGAAGGTTCAGTGGTAGTGGAAAAAGTCAAAGAAGCGCCAATTGGCATCGGCTACAATGCCATGACCGGAGCCTATGAGGATATGATTAAGGCTGGTATTATTGACCCGGCTAAAGTTACTCGTTCCGCAGTACAGAATGCAGCCAGTATCGCTTCTATGGTATTGACTACTGAAGCAATTATCACTGAAAAGCCCAATGATGAAATGAAGGCCATGGCCGGAATGGGCGGAGGCATGGGCGGCGGAATGCCCGGGATGATGTAATCCCCTCCCTTTAGTTTCCAAATTATATTATATAGTAATAGTATAAAGATGGGGCAGCCCGCGCTTGGGTTGCCCCTTACTATTTGCCCCAGGAAGGGTTTGGCTGGTCTACTATCTTAAGGCGGACACATAGCTTTTTTATCCCATTAAAGGAAAGCGGTGAAATAACTCGAATTATATAAGGGATAGAATGAGTTGGGGAGGGAATGGTTTTTTGGGAATCAAGCAGCGCTACAGGAATATTAGGCGTCGCCAACAAATTGTAGGGGTATTGATAAAAAATGGTCTGGGTTATGTAGTGCAAAGATTTGGCCTGACCGGTTTGGCCCCTGTGTCCAGCCGCCGGGAGGTAATGAGCAGCCACAAGGAAGCCCATTATTTCATGGCCGAGAGGCTGCGTAAGACTATGGAAGAGCTTGGCCCCACCTTTATTAAACTGGGACAGGTATTGAGTACCCGACCGGATCTCCTGCCTCCTCCCTACATAGAACAGATGGAATCATTACAGGACAAAGTTCCACCAATGAGTTACTTGGAGTTGGTACAACAGCTGGAACGGGAATTGGGTCACCCGGATGAAATCTTTGAAGAATTCGATTGGCAGCCTCTGGCCGCTGCCTCCATTGGTCAGGTTCACCGGGCCAAGCTTAAGAGTGGGGAAAGAGTAATAATAAAGATACAGCGCCCGGGAATAGAGAGGCAGGTGGAAAACGACCTGCAGATACTGCTGAGCCTGGCCCGTTTTTCAGAAAAAAGGTCCCAGGAAGCAAAGCGTCTCAATATTACCGCTATGATAGAAGACTACGCCAAAATGTTTCTGCGGGAACTGGATTATGCCCGGGAAGCCCGCAGCACTGAAATTGTTTACAATAATTTTGCCGGCGATAAGCGGGTTATCATACCCCGGGTTTACTGGCAGTATACCACCGGGAAAATATTGACCGAGGAGTATATAGAAGGGGTCAGACTAAATGATATCGAAGAGATTAAGCGGCGAGGCTGGAATCTGCGCCAGATATCCAGGCTGGGCACCGAGACTTTTTTAACCCAGATTGTTTTTCATGGCTTTTTCCAGGCTGATCCCCACCCGGGCAATATCTTTATCATCAACGAGGAACAGATCTGTTTTATCGATTTTGGACAAATCGGTACTTTAACGGAATCCCGCTTGATCAATATTGGTGAATTGATCCTGGGTATTAGCAAAAAGGATATGGAAAGAGCGGTTGCTGCTCTTCGATCCATGGGTATTCTGGATAGTTTAAAACATAATCCAGAGGACTTTTTGGAGGATTTCAGTGATATGGTAATAAACCTCTCTACCGGGGGACTGGGCCGTTTGGACATAAAACGCTTGCGCAAGGACATACTGACATTAGCCTATAACTACCAGCTAAAGCTGCCCGCTTATATGACTTCTTTGATGAAGGCCTTGATTACCGTGGAAGGGGTAGGTAAAAAGCTGGATCCAGATTATGACTTTATGGAAACAGCCAGCGAATTAGCCCATCGGGTGTACCAGGAAAGGCTTAAACCAGAGAATGTATACAAGTACCTGAATCGCAGGTATTACCGGGATATTAAACCTCTGGGCGCCTTGCCCCGGGATCTGCATGATCTTATTAAATCTACCGGGCAGGGTGATCTGCAGATTAACATTAAAGTGGACTTGAGCCAAAACTCTCGCCATAAAATGTCCCAATTGGTCAGTCGGCTTAGTTCCAGCCTGATCATTACCGGGGGCTTGATAGGTTCTTCCTTGATCGTGCATGGGAGCCACCCGGATATTCTGGAGCAATACTCCATTTTCGGGGTGGCAGGCTTCGCCCTGGCCGGGATCGGCTTGCTCTTCTTCCTGGTATTGTCCATGAAGTCCTGATTAAATTCCCCCAAATATCTTTTATAAACCCGTAGGGCCTGCCGTCGCCTGCAATGGTTACTAATTTTGTGCTGGTAATTCATCTTCGGGGGTAGCCCATGATCAGGGATACTCCATTATGGGGGTGACAGACTTCACCCACTGGTAGTGGCTGAAAGAAAAATAAGAATATTACATATCACTTAGTGTTATATCAAGGG
Organism: Syntrophomonadaceae bacterium; assembly: GCA_012520725.1. Classification (GTDB taxonomy): domain Bacteria; phylum Bacillota; class Syntrophomonadia; order Syntrophomonadales; family Syntrophomonadaceae; genus JAAYJK01. The sequence continues at coordinate 3,353 of JAAYNQ010000133.1, forward strand.
GGATTCAAAGCCTGGTCTTACTTGGCCTTTGGTAAGCAGCCTTATTATTATTATCGTTTCTAAAGTTCCAGCCGCGGATGGGAGCAGTTGTTAGCCTCACTTTTTAAGGCTATACTGGGGTTAATAAGCACATACTGTAGAAAAATACGGAATCGAAGGAGGTAGATGCTCATGTTGGTGGGTAAACCGGCTCCCCTGTTTCAAGCTGAAGCACTTCACAATGGAAAAATAACTAAATTTAAACTGGAAGACTTAAAAGGTAAATGGGTAGTACTCTGTTTTTACCCGGGTGATTTTACCTTTGTATGACCTACTGAGATATCTGGTATAGCCGTGGGCTATGATAAACTACAGGAACTCAATGTGGAAGTAGTATCTATCAGTGTAGACAGTGTATTCTCCCATAAGATATGGAATGAAACCGAGCTATCCAAAATGGTGGATGGGGGAGTACCTTTCCCTATGGTATGTGACCGGGGTGGCAAAATCGGCAAATTGTACGATGTATATGATGAAGCTGGGGGAGTAAACGTGCGGGGCAGGTTCCTGATTGATCCCCAGGGAATAATACAGGCGGCTGAAATTCTATCACCTCCAGTGGGCAGGAATCCTCAGGAATTGCTGCGTCAGATTCAGGCTTACCAGCACAACCAGGCTACCGGAGAGGTGATGCCCTCTGGATGGGTACCTGGAGAGAGTACCCTAAAACCTTCCACTGACCTAGCCGGGAATGTATGGAAGGTTTGGCAACCTAAGAAATAAGACGGCACTTGCTGCTAAAGGGGCCGGGCCGAAACCCAAGTTTCGACCCGGCCCCGCCTTTCGCCATAATACTTACCAGCGGGTCCGTAGGGGCGACCTGCGGTCGCCCGCCCGTTCTGCCCATGAGAATACCGTAGTAAACACGGCTGGCGGTCAAAGACCGCCCCTACAAGTTTCGGCAGCATTCCTACAAAATGCCGATGCAAGTCCGTAGGGGCGACCTGCGGTCGCCCGCCCGTTCTGCCCCTGAGAATACCGCTAGTAAACACGGCTGGCGGTCGAAGACCGCCCCTACAAGTTTCGGCAGCATTCCTACAAAATGCCGATGCAAGTCCGTAGGGGCGACCTGCGGTCGCCCGCCCGTCCTGCCCCTGAGAATAGCGTTAGCAAACACGGCTGGCGGTCAAAGACTGCCCCTACAAGTTTCGGCAGCATTCCTACAAAATGCCGATGTAGGTCCGTAGGGGCGCTGCGGTCGCCCGCCCGTTCTGCCCCTGAGAATACCGCTAGCAAACACGGCTGGCGGTCAAAGACTGCCCCTACACGATGATAAAATTACGCCAAGGCTCATCGAAATTTGTCGAATGTTAAGCGGGAAGATTTTAATCCACCGGTGTCCAGTCTATTGCCAGTCAAGGTTTTGCTTGCGGTCCAGGTTTTCCCTGGCATTATAGGCTTTAATATGAATAGACCCATCATTTAGATATGCAAATTCGGGAACCGTTTCTTTGGCTTTTTTATCCTGCTCAGCTGCAGGCGAAGATATGGTATTGGCTATGCGAATCTGACCCGGGCAGAGGTTTAAGGCAAAAACAATGCTCCGGGTATTGCCGTAAAAGCCGGCATGGGCTATGCCCTCCATTTTGCCCAGTACGATGATATCGCCGCCGGCTATGATTTCTGAACTTTCATGAACATCACCCCAGACAATAACCGACCCCTCAGAATGGATCTTTTGGCCACTGCGCACATTGCGATGAATAAACAGGTCTTTGTTAAAAGTCCGGTTAATATTGAGTTCAATATTGTTTAATATCATCCCATATTCCAGACATAGCTTCTGCAGCTGGGAAATGTCTTCAAAGGAAAGGGTATTAAGTCCCTTGCCTTTGAAGACTACTGGTGACCCGTCAAATAATTGGGGATTGGCGGAAAACTTGTCTTTTAGTATCTCCAGGTACTCCTCCCCTCGCCCTTCTTCAAAAATGAATACCAGGTTATTATTTATTCCTTTAATTTTAATACTGGCCAAAACATCTACCTGCCTTTAATTGGAATGCTGATGTCCAAGGCGGAATGTCTTCCTTCCCGGATAAAGTTAACTTCAGGCTTTCCTGCGATTTCGATGTGTTTGGCTATAACCTGGATAATCTCTTCTTGAATGGTCTCCATAAGTTGGCTGGAAGTGCCGGCCCGGTCATGGGCCAAAACTACTCTTAAACGTTCATTAGCCTGGCGTCGGCTGGAATGGTCCTCTTGCTTAAACATATTTTTCAAAAAAGTTAGCACTTTTTAATACCCCCTTCTATCTGGCAGGTAAAAGACTTCTTCCCAGGCCTATTAATTTACTCCAAAAGGAATTATCGTCCAATGGCAGGAAGGGAACATCTTCTCCGCTTATTCTCTGGGCGATGTTATTGAAAGCCTGAGCTGCCTGGCTGCGTTGATTTAGTATAATCGGTTCGCCCTTATTGGTGGAGACTATCACATTTTTGTCTTCAGGTACGATTCCAAGTAGGTTAATACACAGGTGTTCAGTCAAGTCTTCTATACTCATCATATTACCGCTTTTTACCATGTCATTCTGGACCCGGTTTATCAAGAGGTTAATATCTTTATACTGGGCTGATTCCAACATTCCGATAATCCTATCCGCGTCCCTTACTGCTGATACCTCGGGATTGGTAACTACTATGGCTTTATCAGCAGCGGCAATGGCATTTTTGAATCCCTGTTCTATGCCCGCCGGGCAGTCTATAAATACATAATCAAATTCTTGCTTTAAATCATCGCAGACCTTTTGCACCTGTTCCGGTGTAATATCGTCTTTATTCCGGGTTTGAGCTGCCGGCAGCATAGACAGGCCAGGAAATCTTTTGTCTTTCACCAAAGCCTGCTTTAAGCTGCACTCCCCTTCAATGACCTGAACAATATCATATATTACCCGGTTTTCCAGGCCCAGGATCAAGTCCAGCTTTTTCAAACCTATGTCCAGGTCCATAACCGCTACTTTATAACCCATTCTGGCCAATGCAGTACTTAGATTGGCTACGGTGGTAGTCTTGCCTACCCCACCCTTGCCGGAAGTCACTACAATGACCTGACCTGTGGATTGGCTTTTTTCCATGAAATAAGGACCTCCCTTTATAATTGTCGAATAAATTCAGGCTATAGTAGGATTTATTTATTAATACACCTACTATTCTAAATGATAAAGGGTGGGGAATAAACTGCTAATTAAGGAAAATGTCTTATTATTAGAGTGAATTCGGAAATTTAGCCAGAAAAGGTATATGAGCCCTGGGGTGGGCTCATATGGAGAGGGAATGTGATGGAATTTATGTTTTTATTTTAATATGGGGGGTGAAGGTTAATTACATTATTACATTAACCGACAAAATATGCAATAATTTTTTATAATATTCTTCAAAAAAAATAAAACCCCCTATCCAAGGAGCTTTCCATAAGCATTTTAGCTTTATGGGGAGAAAAATATTTTCTTTCCGATATAAAAGTACCTGAGCAAGATTTGCCATGGTGACTGGTAAGGACAGAAAAATCACTTGTTTCTACCAGCTCAACGTTTTTTGAAAGCTAGTTAATAAGATATCCTTTAATAGCTGAGCTCAATCTGATTGATTAGTTTCCATTTTGATGGAGCAGGGCAAATAATTAATTTATTCAGCTAAGCCTTATATGGCATATTTCCAAAGGTTCTATTATTTATATGGAAATATAGGCAAAATAATAGGAAACAGCAGAACTGACCTCTGTTTCCTTCAAAAAGTACATAGCTATACCTTTAAGACTTAAAATAGAATAGAGGAATTAAAGTTTTTTGAACCAGTCAGATAAGTTGGTACTAAAAAACAAAACTCCTATTATTCCTAAAATTAAGCCTAGACTAAGAACAATTATGATTATAACTAGCGCTAAGGATTCCTCGCCGCCCATGCTATCACTCACCCCAGTTTTTCCTCACTATTTATCTTACCATTATTTATTTTAAAAAAAAACCCGTTCTTAGCATAAGAGAGGGGATGGTGGAAAAACTGTCAATATTCGACATCCTTAATCGGTTTATACTTCTTATTAACCAGCACCATCAGAGAACACACACGAGTATTAAAATTTTGAAATATTATTAATAAAGTATAGAAATGAACACTTTCTTATCTCCTGCTTAGAATAAAGCAAGGGGAGTGAGAATATATGTATATTGTAAAACCTAAAATCATAGAGGTATATGATAGCTTCTTTCAACAGCAAGTGGGATGGCCCCCTCCGGGAGTATCTCTCATAGCTGCCAACAAAATGTGGCCCTGCACCCGGGGAGAGGGAAGCATAGTGGCTATTGTGGATACGGGCATAGATTATGAACACCCGGACTTAAAAAACAATGTTCTGGGGGGAATTAGTTTCGTGCCTGGAGAGCCTGATTACCTGGACTTAAATGGACATGGAACCCATGTGGCAGGTATTATTGCTGCTAATGGAGCCCTGCTGGGGGTAGCTCCCGAGGCTAAAATGCTGGCGGTAAAAGTTCTGAGTAAAGATGGCTTTGGTTCCTATTCTGATATTGTTCAGGGATTGAAATGGGTCCGTGATTGGACTGGGCCGGGAGGAGAAAAGGTAAATGTGGTCAATATGAGCCTGGGAGGTCCTTTTCCCAACCCTTCTATGCATCAGGAGATAATCAGGCTGGTAACAGCCGGGGTTACTGTGGTTTGTGCGGCGGGTAATTCTGGAGATGCTGACCCCGATACCCGGGAGATATCTTATCCCGCCTATTACCAGGAGTGTTTGGCCGTAGGGGCAGTGGATCTAAAGACCGGAATTGCAGATTTTAGTAACTCCAATGAGCGTATTGATGTAGTTGCTCCTGGAGTAGAAACCTATTCTACCTATCCTGGAGGTAAATATGTGAAACTGTCTGGTACATCCATGGCCTGCCCCCATGTGGCTGGAGCAGCGGCTTTGATTTACTCTCGTACCCGAAAGAGGTTTGGCCAAGATATTTCTCCAAGTGAATTGAAAAAGATGTTGCATTACCAAGCCATAGATTTGGGGCAGGTTGGTTTTGATACCCTTTATGGTTATGGACTGTTCAGTTTCAACCTGGACGGTGGAAAAGCGATTTGTATGAAGGTAGGGGAAAAGGAGTACTGGGTCAACAAGCAAAAATATTCTTTGCAAGACCCGGTCTTACCGGCGCAGGGTACGGTATATGCACCCTTACAGGAAATCTGTAAACTCCTTAACACCGAATCGTCCTATAGTAATGGGGAAGAATTGATAGAAATCTGGTACTAAAAGCAAAAGCATTTTTATAAGAGGATAACCTTTTTCTGGAACCCAAAAAAGAAGGGAATTCATTCTGTATTGTAGAATAATTTCTATAGGGGACTACACAACCAGATAGGGGGATGATGAACATGTCGCAAAAGTTGCATATATATGCTGTGTCAGACTCTGTTGGGGAAACTGCTGAAAAAATAGCCATAGCTTCAGTTTTACAATTCGATGTGGAAAGGAATGTTACGCGTTTTTCCCGGGTAAATAAGGAAGAACAGGTTAAAAACATCGTGTCCCAAGCAGTCAAAGAAGATGCTATTATAGTCTATACCATCGTAAAACCCAAGTTAAGCAAATACATGGAAAGCTATGCAGCTGAACAAGGCATAATTGCAGTAAACGTCATGGATCCTTTACTCAAAGTAATAGAAGAGAAAACCGGGTTACAACCTGCTTATATTTCTGGTTTGACCCATGCTATGGACGATCAGTATTTTAATCGGATGAAAGCCATTGAATTCACCATTGAACATGATAATGGACAGAATTTGGACAGTATACATGAAGCCGATCTGATCATCTTAGGCTTGCCGCGGACTTCCAAGACACCCTTATCCATGCATTTAGCCAATTTAGGAATTAAGGTAGCCAATTATCCTATAGTGATTGACACCGAGATTCCGCAAGAGATAGTAAGTCTCAAGGGTAAGGTGCCTATGGTGGGGCTGACCATAGATATAGATACTTTGATGAAGCTTCGCCAGGAGCGGATGAGGAGTTTCGATTTGCCTGGAGATATTGAAAGCCTGGATGATTTGGTGGCTGAAGAACTGGACAACGCCTATCGCATTTATGCCAGGTTAAAATGTCTGGTTATCGATGTTACCATGGACGATATTGAAACCATCGGCAATACTATTACCCATAAGTTCAGTCTGCCTTTAAGGGTAACCCATCATCGCTGCTAAAATGCTATACACCAAGCTGGGAGCTTATCCCTCCCGGCTTTTATTTTGCTTTAATTGGACAGCTTGGCCCAATAAGCCAGTATGACACAGCCGATTAGTTTAGCTGGGAGAAAGACGGGAAAAAGTCCAGATCCTCCAGTACTGGCTGAGAGGGGAAAGAAGTATATGCATTATGTTTATATATTAAAATGTAGTGATGGTAGTTATTATACAGGGTATACTACTGATTTAAGCCGCCGGCTGAAAAAGCATAATGAAGGCCGAGCCAGCCGTTATACCAGGGGTAGGCTGCCGGTTGAATATCTTTATTGGGAAGTAGCCTCCAGTAAGAGCGAGGCCTTAAAAAGAGAGCTGGAAATTAAGAAACTGAAACGTCCGGCTAAAGAAATGCTGATAAAAAACAACTGTAAACCTACTATAAATGAGCGGATATAGTACTTCCATACATAAAAAAAGAGCAGGAGGGAAAAATATATTCGAGTTAATCGAATTATAGGAGGTTGCAGTTATGACAGAAATGAAAGGCAGAATAATCAATAAGGAATCATTGGTAAGCAGCAGTCCCTATGTTAAAGAACAATATGAAGGTTTACTGGTATGTATGAATCAGGATGGTTTGTATAACATAGCGGTACAATTGAATGATAATGATGTTTTAGTGGTGGACCAGGCCAAGGAGACCAATGTGCGAGAACGGATTCAGAATTGGGCGGCCCAGGTACAGGATATACAAAATAAATATGGCAATACCCATTACCCACAGCCTGAGCTGCAGGATTAATGTAAGAGATCTCTATTGCATTGGATTAACGAAAATACTTAATATTTCCTTGACCAGGGACAGGTACTGCGCCTGAAATCCTTCTAATTCTATTTTCCCTCATTATTTACTGAACTAAAGGGTATACAATTATAGGCAACACAGAAGATTAAATGAATTTTTAGCTGGCGCCTGACCCAGGAAGGGCATAACTAGGGTGGTGAGCCATTGGGGGGGGTTAATTATGATAGGGGAGGGGTATAGCTTTGGATTATGGTGAGTTTATTAAATTCCCGTTTCAAGACCGGGAATGGCTGAAGAAAATGGTCTTGGGATGCATAATACTTATCATCCCCATCGTAAACATTCTGGCTTTAGGTTATTTTGTGGAATGCATACGCCTGGGAATGCAGGGCAAGAATTTTCTGCCGGAATGGTCCGACTGGGAATTCTATATGCGACAGGGTCTGATGGCCTTGCTCATATTTATTGTCTACCTGGGTGTTCCCGCCTTACTTACCTTGATTTTGCATATAGTACCCATACTGGGAGTAATGGTATCCTCCATAGTAGTCCTCCTGGCTGGGGCTATGGTACCCATGGCCTTAGCCTGTGCTATCCATGAGGACAATATCGCTGGTGCCTTCAGGCTGGGCGAGGTATGGTACCGTATTCAAAAGGTTATGGAGAATTATATTCCTGCTTATGTGATAATGGCGGTGATTACAGCGGTGGCTCCGGTTATTGTGATGGGAGTTCCCATTATTTCCTTTCTTGGAGTCTTTTTAATGTTTTACGCTTCGGTCGTGTTTTCCAACTATGTTGGCATGCTTTATGGATCTTATTGAGAAACACTCAGGATAATGCAGGCCCGGGGAAGGTTCTTTTGAATCGCTTCAAGAACTTTCCCCGCTTTTCTTGCTCTTAGTTTTCAGGATCGTAGAAGTCATAACCTGCTATTTCGAAGCTTTCACCCCGGTCGGACATAGCTCCGCTAAAGCTGATGTCTTCCTCAGCCGGACGGGTGAAATTGTCCTTGGTCTGGCGGGCGCATTGGATACATTGGGTTGTGTAAACTAATCTATCCAATCTTTCCGGTTCAATGGCCCGGCCACAAATGGAGCAAATACCGTATTGACCGTTTTGGTAACGGTTTAAGGCATCGTTTACCTTCTGCAGTTCCAATTCCATCATTTCCAGCAGACCGGCATCTTTTTCCCGCTCATACAAATCACTGGCCACATCGGCTGGATGCTGGTCATACATAGACAATTCGTCGGTAGATTCCCTTACTGTTATCATCAAGTTATCTTTCTTGCGTTCTATTGCTTTTTGCAGTTCATCTTTTTTATTTAATAGTTTTTCTTGTAAATCCATGGAACAACCCCTTTTGCTATATGTTATGGTGGAGTTTTCTTGAACCAAACCCATCTCATTTATATTCAGGGATGCTATATAAAAAAAGCTCCCATTAGGCTTCTGGAAAATGGGCCATAATTGACACATTATAATAGGGAGTGGAGCTATGGCAGCTTTATATCTGCTATTGTTTCAACATCTATTATTATGCTCGGCCCGGGGAGTTAAGATACATGAAAGATAAATAGAAAAGGTCCCAATATTTGTTAAGGCAGGACTTGGCTTGCGGGGAGCGAAATACTAAACAAGAAAACTATGGGGAGGGATGATTTGATGCAGAGGGTAAAAATATTGGGTATATCGGGTAGTCCCCGCCATGCTAATACCGAAACCCTGGTCCACGAGGCTTTAAAAGCAGCCCAGGAACTGGGACCGGTTGATACTGAATTGGTCTCCTTGGCCGGCTTGGAGATAAATCCCTGTGACGGCTGTAATAAGTGCTATGGTTATTCACAAGGAGCTTCCTGGGAACGTCTGTGCTATAAATACGATGACGATGTAACTATGATCTATAAAAAAATTCGGGATGCGGATGGAGTAATTGTGGGTTCACCGGTTTATACCGGGGATATCACCGCCAAACTAAAGGCTTTAATGGAACGGGGGGCCTGTTTCTGCCATTATTCGGCTTCGCCGGTGGCTGGCAGTATTCGGAATAAGGCCATTGGAGGAATAGTAGTGGCCTTTGAACGACGGGGAGGACAGGAAGGCTCGCTGCAGAGTATCTGGAGATGGGCTACCGGAATAATGTTTTCTTATATAGTGGGGGCGGTTCCTTTTCCTGATGATCCACCTCCCCAGGCTTCCGCTTTGGGCGGGTTGGCTGATACCTGTGATTCATCGGCCGGATTGGGCAAATATGGTGCCATGCCCCAGACCACTCGTACCCAACCTCCTAACAGCGGAATTTTCAACCTGCGTTCAGTGAGGAATCTGGGCAAAAATGTAGCATTAGCGGCCTTGTTAATCAATCGGGGCACTCTAGCCCTGGAAGCAGAGGGTATTAGCATACCTCCCTTGCCTTTGACTTCTTTTCCGGAAAAAATTTTGCAGCCTGATTCCTATTTAAAGCAGCTTCGAGAAGGCAAAATAAAGGCGCCCTCATATCAAGTATACCCGGAGCGCTAAAGCAGCGTGCGACCGCAGGTCGCCCCTGAAAACCTATAACGGGTTTTTGCGGTACTTGTGAGGTATTCGGATTTGCACCGGTAAGTATGTAACGCAGCCTGATTTTCCTGCTGGATTTTGGTGTATAATACCCATATAGGAGGTGCTGACAAGCATGGAGTGGGACTTTCTAAGGAATAAGGATTCAATTAAAAAAATTAAGGATGAAACCATGAAGGAGTTTTTTAAACAATCATCCAGATGGCAAAAGAAGGCTATCAAGTACATCAATGACCCCACTGAAGCTCGAAGGCTGCTAAATGAGGCGGTTAAGAAGGCCTCCCTGAACCGCAGCGGCCCCTTAAATGATGTTTGGGACTCCCTGCAGACACTATTCAGCTTGCTCAAGGATTGGATAAACGGTGAGTATCGCGGAATACCTTTCAAAGCCTTGTTATTGATACTGGCAGGGATAGTGTATTTTGTTACTCCCATTGACATCATACCGGAATTTATTGTGGGTCTGGGCCTGCTGGATGATGCGGTAATTCTGAGCTGGATTATAAGCCGGATGGGAAGGGAACTTAATGATTACCGGGCTTGGAAAGAAAAAGGTAAAGTAATAGACATCAATGCCAGTAAAGCAGATTAGAATGGAGGAAAACTAATGAAAAATGCCAGGTTGATCCTTTTCATGTTGACGGTTGCATTCTTTGGCATCTTGTTTAATACCCTGGATATATTCCAGTCTATAGGGTGAATGCCGTAAATTGGGAGAGTATCTTCCTCTTAGTGTATTTGCACTTAAACTGTAATATAATGAAGAACAGAAGTGGATTATGCAATTAAACAGAAGAAGAAGGGGAGGGAATATTCTTGAGTCACGAAAGAGTTGAGGTTGATTTAGGTGTTTTAATACGGGAGTTGGAAGAAGGCTTAGATGCTTTTAAGCAGGACTTTCCTCTGGATAATTTCCGGAAAGGGGATTACAAGCAGTATCCGGTCATTACTTTGTTGGCCTGTAGTGATTCCAGGGTGCCTGGAAATATGGTGGGTTCTATGTTTAACCGGGTTTTCACTATTGAAAATATCGGCAACCAGGTAAAGACCGGAGAAGGTTCCATACTCTATGGGCTGCTGCATTTAGGCACTCCTTTTATGATCGTTTCCGGTCACAGTGATTGTGGGGCGATAAAGGCAGCCAGTTCCGATTATTCAGGCGAACCGGAGGCCTTAAGAAAAGAGCTCACAACGGTTAAACAGTCCTTAAACCAGGGCCTGAAAGCAATGAAGGGCAGCCTGTCCGATGACGAGAAGAAAAAATATACTCAGTTGGCGGAACTGAATGTGGACGTACAGATTGAGTATCTATTAAGCCATCCGGAAATAAAGGAACTGGTAGAGCACAAGGATTTGTATATACTGGGTACCATGCTGGATCTGCATGATGTTTATGGCGGTGGTTATGCCCGGACTTATTTGAGCAATGTAAATGGAGAAAAGAATCCGGATATGATTAAAGGCTATACTGAGTTGGGTTCATTGGCAGCCAGGGCCAATCGCATAAGTTAACTTTGGGGCCTGGCCCCAAAGTCAACTTAAGGAGGAAATTTAATAGTGGAGTTTTCATGGCAGGAAATATTTTTTGCCTTTTTGGGTGGCCTAGGCCTTTTTTTATTTGGCCTCAGGTTTATGTCAGATGCACTGCAGTCAGTAGCTGGAAACAGTATGCGGAATATATTGGAACAGGGCACCCGAACCCCACTGAGAGGGGTTTTGACTGGGACCTTGACTACGGCTCTAATACAGAGCAGCAGTGCTACCACCGTATTAACAGTGGGATTGGTCAATGCTCAATTACTCACTCTCAGGCAGGCTATTGGGGTGGTAATGGGAGCCAATATCGGAACTACCCTTACCGCTTATCTAATAGGATTTAATCTACAGGAATATGCCCTTCCCATTATCGGGATCGGGTCAGTGGTATATATGTTTGTTAAGGACAAAAAGGCCAAGCTTATCGGGCAGGCCATTTTTGGTTTTGGAGTTCTATTCTTTGGCCTGACTATTATGGGTCAGGGCATGAAACCATTGAAGGATCTGCCCTATTTTATTGATTTAATGCTAAAGGTGCAAGACCATTCTGAACTGGGGGTTCTGATCGGAATGGTATTCACTTTTATTGTACAGAGCAGCAGTGCCACTATCGGTGTTTTGCAGGAACTGGCTTATCAGGGGGCGGTGACCTATCATCAAGCGGTGCCGATTCTCTTTGGCGATAATATTGGCACAACTATCACTGCTTTACTGGCAGCCCTGGGGGCTAGTGTGGCTGCTCGGCGGACAGCTCTTACTCATTTCATTTTTAACGCTCTGGGCACCTTGATATTTTTACCCCTATTTCTGGTGGGGGTTTTTGAAAAAATGGTAATGTGGTTCACCAATTACATCTTTGTCCTCTTGCCTGGTTTTACCGGTAGCTGGGAGACTCTGAATATCAAGCTACAAATAGCCCAGACCCATGCCGTATTCAATATCAGCAATACCATAATTCAGCTGCCTATGGTAGCAGTCCTGGCTTTTATGGTGACCAAGCTGATTCCCGATTCCAAGGAAGAGGATCTGCGCAGGGTATGGTACATAGACAAGCGCTTTTTAAACAATCCCGCTTTTGCCTTGTCCCAGGCCACCCGGGAAACCCTGCGCATGGGGGAACTGGCCCGGGAGGCTTTCAGCAATGCCATCGAGTATTTTAACACCAGGAATCATAAGCTCTATCAAAGGTCATTGGTCCTGGAGGAAAGCATCGATAGGCTGGAAAGGGAGATTACTGATTACATAGTGCTGGTTTCCCAGAAGAATCTAACCTCTGAGAATTCCCATCATGCCTATATAATACTGCAGGCTTTGAATGACATCGAAAGGGTGGGGGATCATTGTGAAAATATCATAGAGCAGGCAGATTATGCCAGCAAAACTGGGGTAGTATTTTCCGGTGAAGCTCAGGCAGAACTGCAAACAATTATCGATATGGTGGATGAAACCCTGGCTCTAGCCATGCAGCTCTTTGACAGCAAGGATAAGGAGACCGCATACAAGGTGATTCAAAACGAGATAATGATAGACCATTTGCAGGCTGAGTATAGAAAAGCTCACATTCGCAGGCTGAATGAAGGAATATGCAATGGGAATAATGGAGCCGTTTTCCTGGACATGCTCTCCAACCTGGAAAGAATCGGCGACCATTGTAACAATATAGCTCATTATATACTGGACGATGAGTAATCCTCTAGGGCTCCTTGCTCGCTCAAAGCCCAAAACCTGCATATAATGCCTGAGCCAAGCGACCAGCTAAGCAAGTGAACATCTATGATCCAGGAACACAAGTGAGTATGGAAAATTTTGCCTGTGCCTGGCGGGCGGTCGAAGACCGCCCCTACGATCTTCGTTCGAGATCCATAATTACCATCGTAAGTTTGTAGGGGCGACCTGCGGTCGCCCGCGGGCGGTTGAAGACCGCCCCTACAAATCTATCCCTTTCCCCATTGCCTTAACTCCCGTACCGGCTAAAATCTGCCGGTACAAGGCGGCATGGGCGTCGAACTCCCTTTGGGCCTGGAATTTGGACCGTACCAGTTGGGCTGCCGCTTGGCCCATTTGTTGTTTTAGCTTTTGATCACTAATCAGCCTGTTGGCGGATTCCTGTATCTGAAAGCTGTTGCTGGCATAGAAACCTTGCACCCCATCTTCTATAATGCCCAGGTTGCCGGGAACTGCAGTCAATATGGCCGGTATGCCCAAACTCATAGCTTCCAGAGCAGCCTGGGGCTGTCCCTCAGCCTGGGAGGTATTTAGTACCACGTCGGCAAGCCTATAATAGGCATGGACTTGGTGGTGGGGGATTTCTCCCAGGTAAGTAACCCAGGGCAGATTATCTATACGCTTCATTATCATTTTACTGTAGTCATTTTCTATGGCTGCCCCTAAGATAAGCAATCTAATATGGGGCTGTCTGGTCCACACTTGGGATAAGGCATCCAGGGCCAGTTCAATGTTTTTAACCTCTCTTAGTCCACTGGGCAGGATAAAGACGAAATTACCTTCCCCTAATCCCAATTGCTTTCCATCAATGGAGCTGGCGGGCTCCAGATGTACTCCCTGGGGAATGGAAAGCAGCTTGGCCTGGAATTCAGGGAATTCAATGGATAAGGAAGATAGAAAGTCCTCATTAAATACAATTATTCTTTCTACCGCTCGCATAGCGGTGAGGACCAATTCTCTATGGGGCCCCAAAAGGTCCAGGTTTATATCAGTCCCGGTCATGGTCAAGACCAGAGGCAGCTCTCTAAGCTTGGGTATATGCTCCAAGACCCGGGCGAATTTGAGGCCATGGAAGCCATGTATCAATGCATATCTGCTCCTGGACAGGGCATGAAGGAGGGTGGCCTTCCAATCCTGATCTTCCAGGGAGAGCAAGTCAATATCTATTTCCATCTTTCTCAAGCCGTTCTGGATTCTTTCACTGGTCAAGGAATTACCCCGCTGGCCGCGATGAAAGGGGGTTATTAGCAGAATCCTTTTTCCTTTGAGATACCTGGCATCGGCATGACTTAGCACAGCGGACCTCCTATTTTAATCACTTGAAATGCTTCACAATATTGTCCCTGGCCGCTCATTACTCCCCGGTAGCGATTAAGGCCTTCAACCGCTTCATCGTACTGGATCATTTCCAGCTGTGATTGGTGGCAACGAAGAGCGGTGAGTTTGTCATTCATAAAGGAAGTGATATCTTCTATATATGAAGGCTGCTGCAGCGGAGTCCAGACTTCGTAAGCCAATATGTTGGAGGTAGACCAGGGTGGGGTTGGGCAGTCCTGAAACCAGGGTCCAGCCGCCTTGGTACAGGCTTCGATTACCAGTTGCCAGGTAAAGTGATGATCCCTCACTGCTTCCTGGGCGTGAGGTACATAAATAAGGGAGGGTCTCTCTGAACGGATAATATTGACCAGGGTCAGCAGGTTCTCCCGGGTATAGGAAATATACCCATCAGGCATCCCCAGAAAGCTTATTTGTTTGATGCCCAGGCTGGCCGTGGCCCGACGGGCTTCTTCTTTTCTTATTACAGCCAGTTCTTCTTTGCTATATTTGTGGCTGCCTGCTTCACCGGAAGTTAAATATACCACCTGAACTTGATTTCCCTGTCGTAGATGTTTCGCCATACTGCCCCCGCAGGCAATAATGTCGTCATCCGGGTGGGGGGCGAATACCATTATATTAAGCATAGGAACCTCCTTCATTTATCATATTGAAACCGGATGCTCCGGCAAAAGATATATTCGCCTGAATGCATTCTTGGTCTTGTTATTCTCATAACTCATAATCTGATATTACTAAAGCGGGACGGAAAAAGAAACATATATTCGTACTTTGCTTTTATCCTGGCATTTCCCGATGCAGGTAGCTGCCGGAACCGGCTAAGCTTATGGAGGATGATTCTAATTAAGTGGAGAAATAATATATATGAGAGTAGGGGAGCAGGACCTAAGGAATTTTATAAATTGGGGGCTTAAAATGATAGTTTTTATCTCCATTGATGATACAGATAACCTGGAACAGGGATCAACCGGACAGACCGCCAATGGCTTGAGAAAGCTGGTGGAGGAAAAGGGCTGGGGAAGTACGGCTCCGGTTACTCGCCATCAACTCCTGGTGCATCCGGATATTCCCTACACTTCCCACAACAGTGCTATGTGTTTTAAAGCTGAACTTGATCCGCAAGTGTGGGAGGATTTAATAATGGCTGCCGGGCAGTATCTGGAACAGCGCAGTGCTCCAGGATCAGATCCCGGTTTGTGTATAGTGCGGGAAGACTGGATCAAGAATCCGGCTGAACTCTTGGCTTTTGGCTACCGGGCCAAAAGAGAGATCATCACTAAAGAAGAGGCCTATCAGCTGGCTCAACGCTTGCGGATTCATCTCTCCGAGCATGGAGGAAGTGGGCAAGGGATCATAGGGGCACTGGCTGGGGCAGGATTAAGGATGTCAGGAAATGATGGGCGCTTTCAAGGCCGATTGCAGCTTAAAGCAGCCGGGGAGATCATGACAGTAGAAGAGATAAAAAGGAGCAGTGATATAGATTCAGTGGAGACCATGGATGCTTATGTCTTGCCGGAAACAGAAGAGGTGGTAATAGGCCCGGTGATAAAAACGGTATTGCTGGATCATAAGCGCAAGTTATTGGTATACCGGAACCAATCAGATCGCTGGCAAAACTGCAGCAAACAGCAGTTGCGCCAGTACTAGTATTCTCCTTTGAGAAAGCGACGGGTTCTAGGGTCCTGGGGATTGTGGAACATGTCCCGGGTGGGGCCTTCTTCGATAATGTGACCTTCCCAGAGCAGGCTGGTATGTTGGGCCAATCTGCGGGCCTGGAAGAAGTTATGGGTTATCAGCACAATAGTAGTAGTGTATTCTTGGTTAATGTGCTTTATATATTGCTCTATTTCCAGGGAACTGGAGGGATCGATATTGGAGGTGGGCTCATCCAGGAACAAGACTCGAGGTCTTACCGCCAGGGCCCGGGCAATAGCCACCTTTTGGGTTTCTCCTCCAGACAGGTAGCGGGCCGGAGCATCTATAAAGTCCGACATTCCCAGCAGTTCCAGGCTCTCCTGCACCCTTTGCTGGATTTCCTTTTTCGGAGTCTTCCTGGCTCTCAAGCCATAGGCCACATTGTAGTAGACAGAACCTTCAAACATGAAGGAGGATTGAGTCACCATGGCCATCTGTCTTCTAAGCCGCAACAACTGAGAGGGTTGCCAGTTGACCGCTTCGCCTAAAACTTCCAGATGTCCGCCGTCATTGGGAGTCAATAGCGACATTATTCTTAAAAGAGTGGTTTTTCCCGATCCATTAGGACCCAGGAGGCAATGTATATTTCCCGCCCTTATTTCCAAAGCCTTGGCATTCAGTACCTGACGTTCCCCATAGGACTTAGTGATATTAGATAATTTGAATAGTACTGTCATCTTTAAAGGACCTCTTTTCCAGCTTCAATATAAGCAGCATAATTATAAAGGCCAGGATCAGCAGTATAATTCCAATCCCCAGGGCTCGACTATCGTGGCCCATTCTGGTTTCCAGCACAATAGAGGTAGTCAAAACCCGGGTTTTTCCCTGTATATTGCCACCTACCATCATTACTGCTCCTACTTCAGCGATCAAGCGCCCCAGGGCGGTAGTCAGGGCAGCTATTATACCCATCCGCGCTTCCCGGATAATGCTCAGTATTGCTATGGTGCGGGTAGCTCCCAGCATAACAGCGGTATCATATGCTTCTTGTCTTTGGGACATCACGGCCCGGGCGCTCAGACCGGCTACCAGGGGAAAGCCCAATAATACTTGGGCTATGACCATTGCGCTGGGGGTAAACAGGAGTTGCCACTCACCCAGGGGCCCCCGGTTGCTTAGAACCAGGAAGACTATTAATCCTGCCAGGACGGGCGGCAGTCCCATGAGGGTGTAGATTATATTAAGAATTAATTTGCGACCGGCAAAGTCTTTTAAGGCTAAGAAAGTACCGGCAGGAATCCCTAAGAGGCCGGATACCAGCAGGGCGCTAAGGGATACTTGGAGGGATAGAAGAGTGACCTGGATCAACTCCGGGTCCAGAGATAGTATCAATAATATGCCTTCTTTTACTCCTTGTCCTATAACATCCATCTTTAATCCCTACTTCAGTAGACTTGGAAGCAGGGGATGAGAAATCCATCTCCTGCTTCCGCATTATATCTTTTTTTATTGATTATTTGGCATCGGGAATAAACAGTGACTGGCCATATTGATCTTTGCCAAATTCTGCGATCAAAGCCTGAGTTTCGTCACTGATTATCCATTGAATAAAGGCAGTTGCACCTTCATAGTTGATATTGGGGTATTTTTCCGGGCTAACGGCAATAACACCATAGGGGTTGAAGAGCAGTTCATCACCTTCAACCATGGGTTCCAGCGAGTAGTTGCCCTTGTTAGCCAGATAAGTAGCCCGGTCAATCAAGGTATAACCTTGCATTTCGTCGGCCATGCGATAGGTGTCACCCATACCCTTTCCTACTGAATTGTACCAATCTCCGCTCGGTTCGATTCCAGCCGCCCTCCAGATACTCAATTCCTTTTTATGGGTTCCCGATTCATCTCCCCGGGACAGGAAAATCGCTTCACTTTCAGATATTTGGGTAATCGCTGCTACCGCATCATTGCCGCCCTTAATTCCTGCTGGATCTGCAGCCGGCCCAATAATAAGAAAATCGTTGTACATTACGTCATGACGGTCAACTCCATGACCGGCAGCAATAAACTCGTCCTCCGCTGCCCGGGAGTGAACCAGCAATACATCAGCGTCTCCGGATTCACCCATACTCATTGCGGCTCCTGAACCAACCGCAATTACTTCTACCTGATAGCCGGTTTTGGCTTCAAAGTCGGGTAGTATTACATCCAGCAAGCCTGAATCCTGGGTGCTGGTGGTAGTGGCCAGGGTTAACTGTGGATCCTCCGGGGTAGGAGCTTTATCGCCCGCCTGCTGTTGGGGAGCTGGTTCTTCTTGCTGTTGACATCCGGCGATAGCAAATACTGAAAGCAGCATGGCCATTATCAACAAAAAAGATAATAATTTGTGATTTCTAAACTTTTGCAAAGCCTTTACCTCCCAATTATCGATTATATGCTATAACAAAGAAAATAGCAGCATTTTCTGCCCCAATAGGCTAAAACGACTGCTAGTTTACTTTCATAGGCATCGTCTCCTTTCCACTAGGAGGCATGCAGGTTTCCCAGCAAACCCTATCGATCTATGAACCATAGCCCAAAGCTTTAGGTTCCAAAGATTCGGAGAATAAACGTTTTTCTATGCATTATTATTCGAGAATTACACAAATTTGTCAAGACAAGCCTTTGTATATGTCATTATCCTCATTCCAAGTGCCCATAACTTAACACCCCGGCATCAGTATATTTTAGTCAGTAAGTGAAAAAATATATCCGAAGCAGTACGAAGCAATATTTAATGCATAAGGAGGGAAAGTTTTGGAGAAGCAACAGATAAATTGTTCGGTAAAAGACTGTATGTATAATGAAAACGGAAAGGTTTGTGGCCTGGACTCAATTAAAATCGGTTACTTTCATGACCCTATTTCTTCGGAGCAGCAGAGCTTGTGTGCTGACTTTTGCCGTCGAGGCCAGGTGAGATCTGATGTTGATTTGGAAGGAAAGAGGTATCGCTAGATGAAAATGCAGCAGATATTTTGCGAAGTAGACACTTGCAAGCATTTTGACCATCAGGGAAAATGCAAGCTCAAAAATATCCAGGTAGCACCGGCCGGGCCTTATTTTTATGGGCAAAACAACCACGATACTTTTTGTGAGAGTTGGGAACAGAAGGAATAACTGCAGTGCCGGGGGTTGATACTAAAGCCCCCGGCACTGCTGCACCTGCTCCGTCAGCCCCCAAAATACCCTGTAGAGGAGACCTGCGGTTGCACGGACGTATGCTCAATAAAACATCGATGTGGCCTGTAGGGGCGACCTGCGGTCGCCCGCCTGAAGTCGGCGATAAATCCCGTATATTTGGCATTATACCTCGGTCGAAGACTTGGCCGAGAGGGTTTTGAGTATGCTGCCCAGACCGAAAGAGAGTATTATGAGTCCCAGGATCCAACCTACGAAAGGAATCTTCACTGCCAGCATCAGCAGCAGAACTAGTGCCAGAACCGGCCAGATGTCGTGTCCGCTGTAGTTCATGCGCTCTCTTAAGATCTGGCTTAAGAATTGGGCTGCTATCAGAATGCTTACATATAAAGCTACCATGTAGATCAAAAGGAGTATAATCCCAAGGGGAATGCCAATTACGGTCAAAAAGAGTACCAAGACCAGTATCGGGGTAGCCAGGAGGAGGAGCAGCCCTATGCCAATACTGCCAGCCAGGTTCTGGCCTGCCTTTTCGGCGATTTGCGACCATAAGTGGGGTCGCCAGGCTTTGATTATTCCCCAGACTATTAACAGACCTAGAAAATTGATCAATAGTCCACCCCAAATACCCCAGGAGGGCAGCTTGTTCTGAGGTGCCGGCTGTGCTGGGCTGGGCTGTCTCCATTTTTCCTCTCCGTTAATAGTAGTGCCGGGAGAGATGACGGCCTTATTCGTGCTTCGATAGGATAAATCGCCACCAATTTGAGCTTCATCCAGTTCCAGGTGTTCAACATTATAGAGTTGCAGGTTCTGGCCTATCTTACCGGAAAGGTATAAGCTTTGCAGGGAGCCTTTCAGGTTTCGTTGCAGGTCCCCCTGGAGACGGGCTGATCGGGCGAATAGCAGCATGTCTTTGTTTATAATAGCCTGTTGGTTAAAATCAAGATCCTGGCAGAACAGGGTAGCTGAACCTTGGGTAACTCCATGCAGCCGTATATTCTGGGCAGCCAGGCGCAGGTCGCCTTGAACCGGACCGGAAATACTGATGTTTTGTCCAGCGGCTATAATATCCCCAGTCACTTCTCCGCTAATAAAGACATCAGTACCGGTTGCGTACAAGTCTCCATCTACTTTGCCATCTACTCTGATATTATTTCCGGACATCAGCAGGGGACCTTCAACTACCTGCCCGGCCGGCACATACTCCATTGTGGCCTGCAAGCTGCTAACCGGCAGCAAAACAAAGAGCAGGATCAAAGCTATGAGTTTCCAAGCAAATCTACACATCCCATAATTCCTCCTTGCATTCCCAGGTCTGAAGTAGACCTCAGCATTATATAGGCTATTCTAGACTTTCCAACCTTATTCAAGCGGATTTCCTGACGTTAATAAAATTATATGGCTTTTACTATATAATAGACAAT
>JAAYNQ010000134.1 GCA_012520725.1 Syntrophomonadaceae bacterium
ATATACATACACCGACCGGGAGTTAAAAAAGCAGTTAAGGCATGATGGATTTGTATATGTATTAAGTCCGTATTCTCTGGTATGGGAGAATGACAGGTATTATTTGATTGGCAATTACGACAAATACGATAATTTATCCAACTATCGTCTAGACAGGATAAAGAATCTATCAATACTAAATGATAAGTTACGAGACGCAAGCGAAATATTAGGAGAAAATGCAGATTTAAAAATCGAGGAATATGTTAAGACCAGTATTTATCTATATGGTAGTCCAGAAAAAATCAGGCTAAAGCTACGCTGCCAACCAGAACTATTGGATGATCTAACTGATTTTTTTGGGAATGACTTAACGGTAATTAACAATGCCGATAGTTTGGAGGTTAGTATTGCTGTTCAAGATAGTGAGGGACTGATTTTCTGGTTAATGCAGCATGGAAAGAATCTGGAAGTTTTAGGTCCGGAGAATGTCCGGAATAGATTAGTTTCTACACTAAAGGAAACCTTAAGACTCTATACCTGGAAGTGAAACATATACTAATCGTTTTTAAGATTGGTAAATAGGACTAATTACCCTAACCTTTATAATTATCGACAATTAGTTGTAATAACTCTCGGTATTTTAAAAAGTAACGCCCAGGCTCTTTATTGCCCTGATAAAAGTATCCTGATGATCCTGCATAGCGGATTTTATTGCCATTAGACAAGATAAACTTTACCCGTCCCTGGGGATTCTCGGGATCTACCATTTTAACAGGTCCAGGTTCAAAATAAACGTCTATCCCTAATGCCCTCAAATCTTCATATAGACGCCATTCTGGTTCAGTTTCAAGCAGTAGTTCTTTAATATTTTGAGCTCGTTCTAAAGCAAGACGACTCGTCCATCGATGGCGCCTAAAGGCATACCCTCGATCAGTTTCGTTTAAGTTGTCAATAGCCCTATCTAGCTCTTTTATCTCTCCCAGGTGGTACAATACCTGCAGTTCATCAAAGTTTCTTCTGGCTATCCACGGAGTTTTTATATCCTTGCGCTTAACGATATCTATTCTCTCTACAGGTGCTAGATGCGTCACTCCCCCGGGGTTACGCAAAGCCTTAGGAGAATAAAATACTACCCAGCGTGTGTTCATCTGCCTTTGTTGAGTTCTAAAAAACGGCATATAATACAAGCGCTGGTCTATAATCCAATCCAGATGTTCTCTCGGATTCTCACCACGTAAAACAGCGACAAGAACCATTTCACTGGCAGCAATTCTCCATTCAAAGGCTCGTTCATGAATATTGTAGGCTATAGTACGATGAGCAGTAGTAAAGCCTCCCTGTTCCAATCGACTCTGTAACCAGTTCTTCACCCAAACTCTATTGTCCGGTAAAAACGGTAATGCTCCTACTCCAATTGTTTGTAAGGCATTCCACAATTTACTTGAATCATACTTACTGCTTGCTTCAACTGAAGATGGAAATAATGCTGCAGCCTGAATTACAGTTCTATTAGGAACATCTGCTGCCCTATTGGGCCTCTCAAGAATGGCATCACGGTATCG
Organism: Syntrophomonadaceae bacterium; assembly: GCA_012520725.1. Lineage (GTDB taxonomy): Bacteria > Bacillota > Syntrophomonadia > Syntrophomonadales > Syntrophomonadaceae > JAAYJK01. Next base: position 1,545 of record JAAYNQ010000134.1, read on the forward strand.
GTGCATTATGTTGATAGCATCTTCCGGTGGGCCAAGAGAGCCATAATAGTTCCGGTAGTTTTCTGATGTATCCAAACGATATTTTGCATCCAAGACTAAATGAACTCTAGGCCATCCATCTTCCTCCAAAGATATGAGCAGATCTGGCTGCTGAGGAACTAACATATCTGCTCCCGAAAACTTGGGATTATAGCTTACTGTTATTGTCCGATTACCTTCTCCCTTGAAAGGTATACTGGTGGTTTTACCCCGCTCTAATAGGATCTGCAGCCCATTATTTCTTGCTTTAACCAGCTTTTCAGCAGGTATAGGCTGACCTGTTTCCTCGGCAATTAACTGGAGAACGGCTAAGTAACACCAGTATTCATACAAAATACTTAAATCTTTCAAAGAAAGCTTAAAAGGTCCCCCTTCGATCCGCAACCCCAAGCTCAATATCAAGCAAGCTCTATAAGCTTCTTTATAACCTGGAGCCCCCAATAGCTGCATAGATACATAATTATGTGGGACATTTCCTTCTGTTGCTGCTAAGGGCTTAAGCTTTGTTAAAACAGTTATGCGCTGCTGAAACGATTTAAGTTTTGTTAATACATTATCCCGATGTTTGGTCTGGTACTTTGGGTCTCTTTGCCAAACGGTTAACTCTTTACGGTAAATATCATGCAGACGCCGATGAATGAGATTAAGCTGTTGGGCTATCCACCTATGTTCCATGGTATTGAGAGTTTGGCGGGCATGCCCCCCTGGTATTACCTGTCTAGCTCTAATTCCGTTAGCAAGCTCCACTAGATCTCCTTTGCCCGTATTACGCCTAATAGCTGACCGCACCTGGGCATCAACCTTTTTAATGTGCTCAGTACGACGGTAGACATTTTCTCGTTGTAATCCCCGGATTGGATGATTAGAGATATAAAAGAGGGCCTGTTCCAAATCGCTCAGTATATTCTCGAGAAGGATAATCCACTCAAGATTATTTGCTGATTTATCACTTAACGAGGTTCCCAATTGATAAGTTGCCTTAAGATATTCCATGGCCAGTGATGTCATTACACTCTGAACTTCAGCTATCATCTGTTCATAATCAGATTTATAAGTGAGTTTAGAGGGGAATACTTCTACTTCAAAATCGAACTCCGGCTTCCCATCTACCATTATGGAAAAATGGCTTTTGCCTACCTGAGACTTAAAGTTGATAGATCCATAAACACAATTTCCGTCATCAATGTAGTCCAGGTCAGATAAAATAACAGGATCACGATGATGAATGCTGACTCGTGAACCTCCATGAGCTTTAGCATATATTTTGTAATTGGTTTCTTCATATAAACGAGGTCCAACATAAACGGAAGCATCCTCTGAGATGCCAGAAAGATCACGATAAACTTTCCTCCACTGCAGATCCCTACGCCGTTTATGAATAAGAAGCATTCCTGGAATATTTCTTTCAGCATCTAGTACCTGCCGTGGTTTAACAGCTCCCTGGCTAAAACAGAGGATTACTTTATCTGTCTCCAATTGAAATAATAGCTTCATAAGCAATCACATCCAAAATTAGGTGAAGCCTTCATTGGTTAATCTATCCCACATAAGACATAAGCGTGCTGCGGTACGGGGGAAAAGAGATCCCTTGAGGACTGTGGGCCGTTTTTCTTCGATCCACCGGCTAACGATTTCCTCTACCTCAGCCTCAGAAGACAGTCCCCTATGATTTGCCCATGACAACAAATCCATAACTATCTGCCTTATGGTCAAACTGCCTCCCATAATCCTTGGTAAGACTTTCATTAGTATGGCTAAATCCAAAGGGTCAACCTTTTCACCACTTAGAGTAACAAATGAGTTTTCTATTTCATGGGCATGTAAAACAAATAGAGCTATTTCATCTCTGCTGCGATACCCTAATTGCAATTGAGCTGGCTGTAAAATGCTATTAATATCTGTTAGTGCGCCAATAACCTGTTCTATAGTCTGGATTTCCTCTTGGGTTGGTGATTCAAGTTCGCTCAACCTAATTGCCCGAGGATACCAGGCTTCTATCGGCCATAAGTCTGTATTGGTAATGTTTGGCGCTTCTTCACCTTGCCAATGGGCAAGATTTATTTCGGATAGCTCAATGGTAAACGCTCTATCCAGCACTTTACGGCTGAATCCATAAGTACTCTCATCCATATTAACCGTACCCACAATGGCCATATTAGCCGGTATTACCTGATGTTCCCATTCCTTATCTTCCTCCAGGAGTGACTGGCTTACTAGGTTACCACTAACATATCCTCCGTAATCACCTTTACGGCGGTTTTCGATCTGGCTCAATACCTCAGCAAAATAGTGTTCTACCCGGGCCAGATTCATCTCATCCATTACACAAATATGGTGCTTATCAGGCTGAGATTCTGCTTCCCTAGCCCATTTTAGTACCGATGCTGGCCGGAATTTTCCCTGAATATCGCAATAGCCCAACACCTCTGAGCTATCTGTCCAATCTGGTCTTACTGGTAATAAGTGGGTAACCCCTCCTGTTGCTTGACCAACCAGATGTGGCAATTTAGATTTTCCTGTGCCAGATACTCCGGCAAGAATAACGAAAGGCTTAGTCTTTAAGGCGGATATGTAAGCAGCTATTTGCCAGGGCTCATAAATATAACCCTGGGAACTAATCCATTGAATGAGAGCAGCCACTTTATCCTTCATCACAAAAGGTGTAGTATGTTGAACCACTTCTACTGCTGATTCTTGGTTAGCAATATAACTTTGATAAGTCTGTAATAGTTGGTATAGATCCTTAGATAAGGCTTCATCATCAGGTAGTTCTTCTTGAGAATAGTAACGGTAAGCGATAGTACCATATTGATAGTTAATAGCCAGTGAACTACTGCTTTGCAAGTTTATGTTATTATCTAAATGAAAACCATGTTCTATTAATTGTCTGAAATTATCTCTCAGTAATTCGGCACGTTGACGAAGTAACTGTCTTCCCTCAGCCTGGGTAATTCCCGGCTGGGCTACAACATCGGTTACTCCTTGGATAAGCGCTAGGTATAGCCCTTGCATATCCTCACGAAATAGATAGACTAGGTAAATGCCTTTTTGAGTAGTATCTGTTAGGCGAGAATCGAGAAAGGCCACCCAAGGCACTCTAGCCCAGTTCCCTTGCCCTACACTCCATTTAACAATTACTGTTGGTGGCAACCAATTAATTTGGCTAATTAAGTTATCAATGCGAGCGAATGTATTCCGCATAGAAGCCTCTCGCCCAAAAGGTTGATTAGTACGGGCTTCTACATAACCTCCCATTATTTCTAATAAGTAATCCCTTAGACCAACTATAGAAGAAAATAACGGAGCAGTTATTAACTCCATGCGATAAGTAAAAGGGGAATCAGTCTGGTAAAAATCTATATATTCCGGGACACCAGATGAAGTTTCGTCTTCAGAAATAATATTTTCATCATTGTTATCATTGGATTCCTGCGAAACCCTTTTGAAGGACAGCACAAAACGCTGTTCAAGCAGTTTTTTGAGTGTTTGGTTAAACCCCCAATTAATTTCCAGCGTATCACCTTTAGCGTCACGTCGGTCTTTATTAATTAAACGAGCGCTATATTCTTGTCCTTCCAAAAGTAAAACGATATCCTGTGTCTCACCACGCTTTATCCAGTAACCACCATTAGCCGCAGCAAAGTCTTCGTGAAATGGAATCGGAATATGACTTCCGTATCTAAATACTGATAAATCCACCCGCTTCCTACCAATCAATTCAGGAATGTTATCTGGTTTTGACCAGCCTCTTACTTGTTTCGCCATGGTATCCTCCATAAATCGAATATCAGTCAATAATTGCCATATAATAATAATTGTACTGTAAAATCTCTCTATGATGTAGCCATTGAGAGTCATAATTTATCACCAGCAAACAAAAAAGCCGCAATAGATTGCGGTTAAGCCAAGATCTCAAATATTTGAGACTTTTGCATATTGCATATTACGCATTGAACCGGCCGATTTTGCTAAGCATAACCACCGCTCAATCTTTGTTTTAGTAAAAGCTCTTCATTAAAGATATCATTATTATCAAGAACAAAGCATTCACATGGCTAATCAATATAAGCAAATTGACATGCCCGATTTTCTATGTAGTTATATAGCGAGACTCTATCTGAAACACAACCTGGAGAGTATTCGTGCTATTGAAGCCATACAGCAGTCGGCTTTGCTTCATGCCGTTCTCGCCGAACCTTTTTTTGCTAGTGTTATAAAAGCGCACTGATTAGCGTATTAAGTAGCAGAAGATATTTTTTCGTAGTAATAGACGAAATAGGAGCGGAACTATGCACAATAAAGTTTTTTTTATAGCCATTATACTGCTGTTGATTTTGGCCGGCCTGGCCTGTAATAAGGCAGATAATGATTACTCATTACCTCCGTCAAACCAAACTCCACCCGTTTTTAATCCTAATAGCCCCATTGATAGCCAGGATCCACTAATGGACCGAATTGGCGAGATGAGTCTGCAGGAAAAAGTTGGCCAATTGGTCATGGTAGGAATTGAAGGCTATAACAATGATGCCCAGGTGCAAAAGATGATCACCGAGGACCATGTAGGAGGCCTTATTCTGTTAAAACAAAATGTTAAGGATCTACAGCAAATGCTAGACCTTATTCAAACACTCAAGGAAAGCAATTCAGCTAATCAGATCCCTTTATTTTTATCGGTAGACGAAGAAGGAGGCCGGATATCCCGTATGCCCGCTGATTTCATGAAATTACCGAGCAATCAGGAAATCGGGCAATTAAATGATGGTATGCTTTCTTACCAGATTGGCCAAATCATAGGAGATGAATTAAGAATGCTTGGTTTTAATATGAACTTTGCCCCGGTACTGGATATAAACAGTAATCCTGACAATCCTGTTATTGGTGATCGGGCCTTCGGAACCCATGCCGATGTGGTCAGTAAATTGGGAGTTGAGACCATGAAGGGCCTGCAATCGCAAAACATTATTTCTGTGGTTAAACACTTTCCCGGTCATGGAGATACCTCGGTGGATTCTCATATTGGCTTGCCCACCATAAATCACGATATGGACAGGCTTAACAGCTTTGAATTACAACCCTTTGCAGAGGCTATTAAAAATGGTGCAGATGCCATCATGATTGCCCATATTCTCTTACCTCAAATTGACCCTGACCACCCTTCTACCTTTTCTAAGATAATTATTAGCGATATCCTGAGAAGGGACTTGCAATTCGATGGTCTGGTTATAACTGATGATATGACCATGGGTGCAATTACCGAAAACTATGATATCGGCCAGGCTGCAGTACAATCAATCAACGCAGGTAGCGATATCATTCTGGTATGTCATGACTACGACAAGGAAGCTGCGGTTATTGAAGCCCTGCTGGAAGCGGCCCAAAACGGTACTATTACTCCGGAGCGCTTAGATGAAAGTGTTTACCGGATCCTAGCCTTAAAGGAAAAATACGCACTTGATGATAGGCCGGTCTCTTCGGTGAAGCCTGAAGACATAAATAAAAAAATCCAGGCTCTATTTAATGATTATTCTCTATAAAAAATATTTCTTTCGCCAACGTAAGGCCACATTAACCAAGGCAATCATAACTGGTACCTCAATCAGCGGCCCTACCACAGCAGCAAAAGCCTGACCGGAATGGATACCGCAGCCATATCATTTTCCTGGTTTTTCAGCTTCGATGATATATGATGCTACCAATTTTTCTAGATTCTTACCAGGGAACCAGCTACTAATTATCTCGTCACTATTTTCCTTAGGAATCAAGCTAATGTTTTCAAACCCTGCGTTCTTAAGCATAATTTCGATATTGTCTATCAACTCAGCTCCGGCAATACAGCCGGCCCAACTGGCCAGATCATTTTTTATAGAATCTGGTATTTCTTCTGTAGCTACTATATCAGATATGGATAGCCGCCCTCCGGCTTTAAGCACCCTATAAGTTTCATTGAATACCTGCTGCTTATCCAGGGCTAAATTAATAACACAATTGGATATTATGACATCAATTGAATCATCTGCTACCGGTAAGTGCTCAATCTCTCCCAGCCTGAATTCAATATTTTTATAAGCGCTTTGTTCAGCATTTTGCCTGGCCAATTTGACCATTTCCGGGGTCATATCTACACCGATAACATAGCCGCTTTCCCCCACCTGCTTTCGAGCCAGGAAGCAGTCAAATCCGCCGCCGCTTCCCAGATCGAGTACAATTTCACCCTCTTTAAGTCCTGCTATAGCGATTGGATTACCACATCCCAAACCCATATTGGATTCAATGGGAATACCCTCTAAATCGCTTTCCGAATAACCTATATTTATAGATGCATCCTTAATGTTTATTTGTTGGCCACTGCAGCAGCAAGCACTGCTGCAGCATCCTCCTGTTGAACCTTGCAATGCCACATCAGAATAATTCTTTATGATAAATTCTTTGATATCTTCCTTATCGTTCATAATGCACTGCCCCCTTATTCTGTTTTACTTTGTCCGGGATATGCCTTTTCTCTCTATAAAGCAGCCTTTATAACATGGTTAATCATCATAGTTGCCCTAATCTATAAAGTTGCCAATATTCTGGATGGAGGGATCCTGTAACCAGGGAATAACTACGAAATTATCATCACTGATTTGTTGCACTTTATCTATCCAAGCTGTTTCAGCCGCAGCTCGGGCGGCAAGCATGGGGTTACTTACATCAGCCGCGGAAAGAGACTGATTGACTACCCACCATTTATTATTAATACCGGCTCGACTTAAATCCTCGCGCAGTCGCATCGCTTCAAACACAGGGGTAGCTTCCGGTAAGGTAACGATGACAACCTCAGTATGTTTTTCATCCCGCAGTCTTGGTAATAGTCTCTGTACAGATATAGGGGTTTCGCCTTTGGTTCTTTGCACCTCCCGGTGGTAACTGAGGGTTGAGTCAAGAAGCAATAAGGTATGGCCGGTTGGAGCGGTATCTATAATAACAAGCTCATTTTCCGATTTATCCACTATTTCTGCAAATGCTCTGAATACGGCAATCTCCTGGGTACAGGGCGATCTCAAATCTTCCTCAATATAGGCTACATCGTCCTCACTCATGGTTTCGCGTGCCTTAGCCAGAACTTCATTTTGGTAGTCTCTCAGTTCCTGCTTTTCATCAATATGGCTAACGCTTATATTCTCTGCTCCGGCGAAAACATAGCTTAGATGGTCGGCGGGATCGGTTGAAGTTAAATGCACCTTAACCCCCTTCCTGGCCAGTGCCACAGCAATCGTGGCAGCTACCGATGTCTTGCCTACGCCGCCCTTGCCCATGGTGAAAATGACCTTTTTACCAGCTGCGTATATATCATCAACCATGTCATTTATGCTTTTCCAATCCGTTAATTTGCTTTCCGCATCTTCAATTATATAATCATCACTATTCAGGAATGCCCTTATTTTATCCAGGCCTAATACGTTATAGGAGCGCAAGGAGATGGTATAGGTTCTAAATCCTCTTAATCCAGACGGCATGTTTTCCAGGGCATACTGCTGCTTGGATAATATTTTTTGCGACAGATCATCAGATGCTTTATCCAGGACCCCATTGATAATTAGAAGCTGATTGTTAATCCCCAAATCACTCAGTTCCCGGCTGGAACGTTCAGCTTCCAGCAGAGGTGTTTTTTCCGGCCTGGAAACCAGAATAAGTGTGGTTTTAGTCTTATCAGCAAGGTTGATAACCGCTTTTTTATACATATCTTTTTTTTCCTGAAGCCCGGCCAGCTGACCTAAACAGGAGGCTCCATGGGTACTTTCGGCGATAAAATTACTCCAGGCAGAGGGAAGCTGCAACATGCGCAGGGTATGCCCGGTTGGGGCGGTATCAAAGATAATATAATCAAATTCTTTCTCAGTTGTATCGTCAGTGATAAAGTGTGAAAACTGATCAAAAGCCGCTATTTCAACCGTACAAGAGCCAGAAAGCTGTTCCTCCATATTATTAATTACGCTGTCGGGCAGTTTCCCCCTATATGGAACTATAACTGATTCCCGGTATTCCCTGGCTGCTTCTTCGGGATCAAGATTGGCAACTAGCAGCCCAGGAATGCCCTTAATCTGCACACCCTTGCCATTTAGCTCAGTATCAAAAACATCCTGCAAATTTGAAGCCGGGTCGGTACTTATCAGCAGTACTCTTTTACCGCTATCAGCCAAATTCACAGCTACAGCGCAAGCTACTGATGTCTTCCCTACCCCGCCTTTGCCGGTAAAAAACAGGTATTGGGTAAGGTTTATACTGTTAATATCAAAGGGCTCAAAGCTGGAATTCATAATCAGCAGCACCCCTGAGGACCACAGCAGGAACTGCTTGTGATGATTGATGGTTTTGAGTCTATTTTGGTTTCCAGCCATTTTTCAATTTCTTCATTAGTGGGGTATGCTTTGATTTTGGCAACCACTCCATCCACCAGGGTAACGGGTAGTACTTCTACCCCCTCTTTCTGCAGAAGGTCGCTGATTACTTTATTCGTGATAAAATCCTGCGGTTCATTGGCTAAGCCATGTCTCTTAATGATTATGCCTTTTTCTTTTAAGGAGTTAATAACCGTAGCTATTCTCATAAGTTCCGGATCAATTGAGGGGCCACATACCCCAGTGGCACAGCACATAGCTGGATCAAAAATCTCCATTTTTCTCATGCTAATACTCCTCCTCATTTTTATTCAGTGCATATTTTGCAGCTAGATTGCTTACAAATGCAATCGTCTTTGTCATGAGTTATATAGTTGATAAAATCAATAGCTTCCTCTATTCTTTCACTTCTAAGGGTATATCTCATCCAGGCTCCATCACGAACACCGTTAACCAGACCGCTTTCTGTCAGTATTTTCATATGGTAGCTGAGTGTTGACTGGGAAATACTGAACTTTTCCAGTATGTCACATGCGCACATCTCACCACATGACAGCATATCGATTATCTTTAAGCGTGTTTCATCAGATAAAGCTTTAAATACCGGAACATAATCGGCGTAAGAGTTCATCAAATTCCCCCAATCACATTTATATGTTTCGATGACATTCAAATATTTCGATATGATTATACATTATCATTCCATATAGATAACTGTCAAGCAAGCATGGGGACAGGATATTTTCCCTGTTATGTGAATCGGCTATAGATCCAAGCTAAACCCGTTTTTCTTCAGCCACTCTCTCCTCTCCTGGTAATCGGGCAGGATGGAAGCTAAGAGGTTCCAGAAGTCTTTGGAGTGATTAAGGTGAACCAGGTGGCAGAGTTCGTGCACGACTATATAATCCAATACTGGAGAGGGGGCCATTATGATTTTCCAGTTAAAATTCAGATTGCCCAGGGAACTGCAACTCCCCCATCGTGTCCGCTGTTCTTTGATAGTAATCCTGGCCGGGTTTTTGCCGATTTTATGGTGGTAGTAATTAATTCGATCTTGTATTTTTTTTGATGCCTGGCTTCGATACCAATCAATGATGGCCTGCCTGATAGCGGCTCCATCCCTGCTTGAGGTAATTACCAGGATTTTATCCTGGTACAGCCTGACCATTGGTTTTTTTAAAGTCTCATCTGTTACCAGCTGCAGGAAGTAATTAGTACCCAGGTACAGAAAAGTCTCGCCATTTACATATTCTTTTTTGACTGGGGGTGAAATATCCTTTAATCCCTGCAGTTTCTTAATAATCCAGGGGGCTTTGCTTTTAACCCGATCAATAATCATCTCTTCCTTAAGGCCCAGTGGAGCAACCACACTAACTTTATCAGGGGCTGTCACGGTGATGGCCAGGGTCTTTCTTTTCCTATAGCTTAAGTCGAAGTTAATAGTGGTATTGCCATAATCGAATGAAAGCTGCATCAAAGCCCTCCCTTTAACATTTTAGCTTTAATCTCCTTTATCAGCCGGGGGACGGCTGCTTTTTATTTCGGCCCAGGGACAAGACGGTGTCCTTTCCTGTAATCAAGGCCAATCCAGCATGGTTTGACTGTATTCTATAAGCTCTTATTCCCAATCCAACAGCCAGGTATAGAATGGAGGTAATTATTCCATTGATGGGCGAAATAAGGATTTCTTTGCCGGCTGCAATACTGATATAACCTGATATTACCAAAAGATTTACCAGCGAATCCTCCATGGTGTGTAAAATAACACATGGCCATACCGATTTACTTACCCTAAAAAGCTCTGTAAACATTATGGTCCAAGATAAAAAGGTTGTAAAAGCAACCAGTACATAAACAGCCCGGCTGACGGGCATGACTGCCCTGATATCCGCTTCCGGTAGAAACACCAGGTAATACGGGAGATGCCACAGGGCCCATACAGAAGCTACAATCAGATATAGTTTTAGGTCACCAAGATTTAATTTGACCAGTTGGGAAGTCAGATAACCACGCCAGGCAGTTTCCTCAAATATGTCGATAATAAAATTAAACAACAAAGTACTGCCAAACGCCACTATAAATGTGTTGAAATTAAATTGGGACAAGTCTATCCAATCCATTGCTGCACCGATCAGCAATACTATTGCTGTAACAACCGGAAAGATTAATACCGAGACGAGGTACCATTTTATATTGCCTTTGAAATTCGGCTTGAGGCCAAGATCCCTCCAGCTTGCCTTCGAGAACAAAATGATTATAAAAACAGTCAGCAAGGGTAATACCAACCATATTCCCATACCAAGAGAATCACCTTCAGGCTGATCAGTAAGAAGTGAATCCACAAGAACTCCTATCCAGCCACTTATGATAACCAGGAAAATAAAAATCCCCATATTGCGAATAGCTTTTTTGCTCATTATAATCCCCTCCTTAGTTTTGCTGAGATTATTACATCATCAGCGGTACTGGACAAAATATCCATCATATCTTGCTTACTACAATCTTTGGGCAGTAAGCCGTTGGCTGCCATTATCGAAAGTCCTATTTGAAATATCCTCATTTTTAATAAAATCGTTTTTAACTCCTCAACATTGAACCCGTTTAGCTGAGGATCCTTTTGCATCTCTTCGATTAGAACCGGCATCATTTTTTCATCATAGCCTTGCAGGTATTTGCCGCTTTTTAAAAGCAAGTCTTTAAAAATAACGCTATACTCCACTGCGAACCTGAGACTTGCGATTCCAATATCACGGAAGGGGTTGCCAGTACTTTCCTCCATTAAAAGCTGACGGCTGATACCAATAATCCTTTCCATTAAAGCTTCATTCAGTTCATCGACGTTTTTGAAATTCTGGTAAATGGGGGCTACAGAACTGCCCATTTTATCTGCAATTTTTCTCATGGAAATACCGTCGATTCCTTCTTTCTGAGCTATATCAAAAGCTGCGTCTATAATATGTTCCCGGGTAAATTTAACCTTTGGTCCCATAAGCTCACCACCCTCAAATAACATATGTTATATAACATCTGTTATATAACATATATTATGCTAAATCTTATTAAAATGCAATTAATAAAACAATTTTTATTGGTACGAAAAATGTTTATTAAAGAATCCTAGGGGTTTGGGTTCCACCACCCCTTCTGCCGTTACTGGTAAAATGCTCAGGTCAAAACCTTGTTGGCCCAGGTTTTTACAGGTTTCCAATACTGCATGATGTTCAATGGCAGAAGTAATAAGGTGATTACCTTGGGACTGCTTATGCCTCATAAAAGAAACAATAGCCTGGTTATCAGCCTCAGTTCCTCCCACTGGTAAAGATAATCTCCCGGGGCGAAGCGTTGATCAGTTCTGCCACCTGTTCTCTGGCTTTTTCAACCGCCCGGCGTGCATCCTGCCATATGAATGGACACTTGATGAATTAGCAAGTCTATCGATTAAGTAGGGTATCATGGCATTAAAAACCTCCGGATCAACCGGAGTAGTTGCACTGTGATCCATGTATATAGGTCTCACAATAAGCACCTCCACTCTTGTTATATATTATTCAATATTTCCCCATGATTTATCGGGCATCAACCTAAAACTCAATTATATTGGTCTTGGGCATACTATGGTATTCATTTGCCAAATCCAGCAATGAATAAGAGTCCAGTATTTCTGTGATGGAATCCCTTAGTTTGGCCCAAATTATTCGGGTAACACACATATCAGCACGTTTACATTCATCCGGATTCAATTCACTTACACACTCAACCGGTGCCAGAGGCCCTTCCATGACCCGAATAATATCTCCCACTGATATGTCCTGGGGAGCCCGGCCTAAAACATAACCGCCCTGTGAACCACGGACACTTTTTACCATTCCCGCTTGTTTTAATGGAATCAACAATTGTTCCAGGTAGCGTTCGGATATTTCTTGTCTTTGGGCAATGGCATGTATGGTAATGGGACCATTATCACCGTTCAAGGCCAGATCCAGCATGGCTCTCAAACCATATCTGCCTTTGGTGGACAATTTCATAAATCACTCACCTCTATTATCCTTTTCAATATAGCACAATTGCTTCCCCCTCCTGCTTTATGAAGAATAGGCAATCATTTTCTCCAGGGCCTGCGCAGCAGGAAGGCGGATTTCTTCCGGTACCCTTATTATCGTCTGCATATTTTCCAGTGAATAAAGAATCTTGTTCAGGGTTATGCTTTTCATATTCGGACATATCATCTCTTCTGAGGCCATGATTAATTTCTTGCCGGGAGCGGCTTTATGAATGGGGTGGATAATACCGCATTCAGTCGCAATGATAAAACTGTCCTTGGGAGAACTGCTGGTATAATTGATCATACCGCCAGTACTGCCCACATAGTCCGCAAGTTCCACTACCTCAGGATGACATTCCGGATGGACCAGGAGCTCAGCATCCGGGTATTCCTCCTTAAGTTTTACGATATCGGCCTTGTTTAGGGTGGCATGAATTGGGCAAAATGATTCAAAATAATCTACCTTTCGCCCCAGTCTACTGGAAATATTAAAGGCCAGGTTTTGATCTGGTATAAAATATATCCGGCTATTCTCTGGCAATTTTTCCAGAATTATATGAGCATTGGAAGATGTACAGCAGATGTCTGTTACCGCCTTAATGTCAGCTGGAGTATTAACATAGCTTACAATAATGCTCTCCGGGTATTTTTCCTTAAATCCAAGCACATCATTAACCGAAATACTATTGGCCATAGGACAAGTAGCCTCCGGTTCAGGCGATAAAACCGTTTTGTCCGGGCAGAGGATGGCGGCTGATTCAGCCATAAAATCAACCCCGGCTACCAGAATGATATCAGAGGCTGCTTTTTGGGCTTGAACCGCCATAGCATAGGAATCCCCCACAAAATCGGCAATATCTTGAATTTCCGGGCGCTGGTAATAATGGGCGATTATATATACGGATTTTTTATCCTTTATTTTCAAAATTTCGTCCATCAATTTTCTATCTTTATCAGTCACAATTTACCTCCAACAAATCATAGTATTACTTTTGCTGTATATAGCTTCTCCCGTTATAAGCTCTTACTTGCCTCTTTCCAGTACTTCCACCTGATCACCCACTTTAACCCAGCCGGATGATAGAACCCTGGTAAAAATCCCCTCAATAGGCATAACACATGAGCCAACCTGTTTTTTTATGGCACAACCCTGGTTATGACACTCCTTGCCTATCTGGGTAACTTCCAAAATCGCTTCTCCCACTTTTATTTTGCTTTGCAGGGGAAGGGTGGCCACATCGAGTCCCCCTACCGTTATATTTTCAGCAAAAACTCCATAATCAAGGCCTATTGCTCCCATTTTACGCATTTTGTCAAAGCTTGAAAGGGAAAGAAGGCTAACCTGCCGATGCCAGTCTCCGCTATGGGCATCGGTCTCCAGTCCATAATTCTCTTTAATAAAAGCCTCATTAATATTATGCTTTATTTCTCCCCGTTTTCCGGAAACATTAACCGCCAAAACCTGTCCTGTCACAAGTATATCCCCTTTCCAGATCACTATCTTATTAAATGGACTGTTATTGAAAATCCATTATTTATCAATATTGATAAGAACATAAACAAACATCATAATCCCCATTGAAATTATAGTATATGAGCAATTATAAGGCAACTGCTTGATAGATTATTTATTGTTTAGTGATGTTTTGATTTTTTTGGAGGCGCTGAATAGGGTTGCCGGTCATAAAGCCACATCATTTTTCCGGTTTATTTGCCATTTCTTGATATTTAACTTAAAATCATTTTAAAACTATTGAGGGTAAAATGATGAAATTCGATAACTTGACGGGCTCACTTCTATTAGCTGGAACTTTTATCGGAGTAGGTATACTTGGATTGCCTTATGCATTATCAAAAAGTGGTTTCTTAGGCGGTACAGCAATTCTTTTCCTAGGTGCCTTCTTTTCTTATTTAACAGCTATGTATATTGTCAAACTTGTATACCTGCAAAGCAGTGAAGTATCTCTTTATACTATTTTTCGCAGATACTTGGGCCGAAATACTAGTTATCTAGCTTTAGCAGGAATGTTGATTTCATCTTATGGAGCGATGATCGCTTACCCGATTGCTATTGGGGAGATGATGCATTCTCTTTTGAATCTGCCATATTGGCTTGGGGCAGGTCTGTTTATAGTCTTGATCACTTTTCTTCTCACCCTGAAAGCCGGCCATAGCAATAGAATCAATGCATTGGTAACCGTTCTTTTGCTGGTTCTTCTTGTCTGGGTGATGCTCAGAGCCACGCCTTCTATCACGCTAGAGAATTACCTGTTTTTTAAACCTTCCAGGATGCTTGATGCTTGGGGCATTGTTATTTTTGCATTTGCAGGCCACTTGGTGATTCCCAGTGTCATCTATGCTATTAAAGCTAAACCAAGACAAGGTGCGCTGGTAATTAAATCAGGCTTTTGGGCAGTTGCAATCTTATATTTTTTCTTTTTTGCCGTATCTCTTGGCATTATGGGCCAAGAAGTAACCGCCGTCGCCACTCTTGGCCTGAGTAAAAATCTGAGTCCTGCCTTGAGTACCGTAGGCCAGTTATTTGCAATTTTAGCCATACTTACTTCTTCATATGGAGTTGGTATTTCTCTAAAGTTGACCTTTGAAGACAAACTCAAAGTGAATTCTTCCTATGCCATACCACTCATTATCGTTCCGGTAATTCTATTCAGTACATATTTAGGCTCCGAAGGCGGAGAGGCTTTTAGCAATGTACTAAATATTGCCGGAGGTATCGGTTCCGCTTTATATGTAGGTTTGATTCCCTCCATCATTGTTCTCAAATTATCAAAGATTTACCGTTTTCCCCTTGGACAAAAAGGCGCTATCGCAACTGTCCTGTTCTTCGGTCTTGCTATTGCTTACACGATTTTATTCTGAGGACCAGTCACTAACTTACAATTAAATAACTTGGGAGCCTGATCCCCGAGATACGTGATCGTTTAGGTATTAAGACTCGAATACTTCACTTATGGGAATCTCTAAGCCCTCAAAATAAAACGATCTTAGGGAATCCCCTAGTTTATAGGTGTTATACTCGTCGATTTCCAAATCCTTAAATCCATACATCATAAGTGAACGTTTAAAAGGATCCACAATCCAGAATTACCTTACACCTGATAACATATAAGTATTGAGCTTATCCACCATATCCTTGGAACGGGTGCTTTTTGATATAATTTCAACGCAAAGGGTTGGTGTACCCATGTATTTGCCGTTTTCATTAACGTTATTCTCCAAATCACATGCTATGAGTAAATCAGGCTGCATTACATCAGGTGTATTAAGTACGGTTTATAATGGACCAT
The DNA here is from genome assembly GCA_012520725.1 of Syntrophomonadaceae bacterium. GTDB lineage: Bacteria > Bacillota > Syntrophomonadia > Syntrophomonadales > Syntrophomonadaceae > JAAYJK01. The sequence continues at coordinate 17,312 of JAAYNQ010000134.1, forward strand.
CTGAAAATCAGGGCATTATTACAATATTATTGGAGACTTTACGCTCCTTGCCATCCGAAGGACGGTTTAATACCTGGCCCTTAAAAACCATGGTACTGGAACCACCACCATCCAGGTTGTATCCTTCCTTAACTCCCAGCTCGGCCAGTTTGTTTTGAAGTCTTTCCAGGGTTACACCAGAACTCCAATCTGACTGGCGCCCGTCTACCACTATCATTATAAAGTCGCCGTTGGCATACTCACCAATAATGGTTCGAGGTTGTTTGGTGCTTTGCCATTCCTCGGGCACAGGCTGAGGCTTGCCAGCTTTTATCAAGATAGGGAGAAAACTGACCCCTTGTTGAGGGTTTAACTGAGTTAAGCTCTCTTTTTCATAGAATTTACCACCGATTAACTTGCCGTTTTTGCTAATTCCGGTAAAAAACACATCTCCGTTGGAAGGATGAAAACCGCTTACAAACTCTCCATCCACCACCGTATTACCGATGGGCAGAATCTTTTCACCTGAATTGAAAAAGCCCCCTCCGTTTACCCCCAAAATGGCTCCTGTCCTGCTCACCGCACTGCTGGTTGTTTCCAGACCGCCTAATTCATCCTGACCCAAAACCACTTTGACTGCACTAGGGTCTAATAACTTGACTTTGGCTATGTATCCACGATAGCCCAATTCGTCCAGTTTGAATAACTTGATATTCACCTTATCAGAGGTATAGGAATCAATAGCCGGCCCCAACATGGCTATGATCCGTTCTTCATAAAGCTTATCAGACAGCTCCTTGTGGCTCTGGCTGATAATGGCTAATTCTTCTAGTGTTTGTTCCTGTTCTTGGTACTCCCGCTCCAGTTCTGCTGCAGACTCACACACCATTGCAGCATTCTGGTGAAGGGATGAAATGCCTTTTTCCAATTCTTCAATACACTGACTTACCTCCTGGGCTGGTAAAGACATCTGGTAGGTATGATTATCCATGCCCATAAGGGCTAAACTGGATCCAATAAATGGTCCCAGAAAGAATATGGGGATTATAATGATTAAATAAATTCTCAATTTCATAATCTTACCTCTTTCTAAGAGCAGGTTAAACCTGTCGTTGGTTAAACGGCAATTTTGTTTAGGGTGCTTCTTTTAAAACCTTTAGGCTATGCTCCAGAGCTTTTAACTGCTTATTAAGATCTTCAATTTTCTGATTAAGATTTTCCTGGGTCGACCCAGAGCTAGCCCAAGCCTGGTCAGCATCTTGGATCGCCTGTTTTATTTCCCTCATCTGATTGTCCAGTGAATTAATGCGTTGTTCTATGGTGATCATATGTAATGCATTGTTCTGCTGAACGGTCTCGATGGACCTGTCAATGTAGAGTTTTCCCACATAGTAGCCACCGGCCACCAGGAGTAGCCAAATGGCCAGACCAACTAATATGACTAGAGCTGCTCGGGATTTGGCGGGTTTAGATGATCTTGGTTTAGAAGTAGACTCTGAAACCTTGGCTGGGGTCATTTAATTTCACCTCTTTTATGATATCTATATGAATTTTTTACTCGCTATCCATCTTATTTAAGTTCATCGAAGAATATGAAAAACGGCTTAATCCAGCCGTTAATCAAAAACACCTCGTAATATTTATGAATAAATTGCAAGATTTCTTACATGCTATGGCAGCCATTTTATTGACGGGGCCATTCAAAAGCTTTCTTAATCATTCTATACCTATTATAAGAACTTGCTCAAACATGATGATTGATAAACTAAGGTCAAGTCCTGCAGTGTATTATTCTTCGACCGTGATGTCATCACTAAACTCTAGAGCAATGCGTCGAAAATCATCTTCAATCTCTAAAAATGCTTCTACAATATCAGGATCAAAAGCACTGCCGCTACGGTCTTTTATTATTTCTACCGCCTGCTCATGGAGAAAGGCAGGTTTATATACTCTTTTGCTGATTAAAGCATCATACACATCAGCCACTGCCATCAGCCGCCCCGAGACAGGGATCTCAGCCCCCTTAAGACCTTGTGGATATCCTGTACCATCCCATTTTTCATGATGAGTGTATGCCATTTCCTGGGCAGTTTTAAGAAATGAATCTGGACCCAGCTTTGATGTGGATTCCGTAAGTGCATTCCATCCGTAGACCGTATGTTTTCTCATTTCTGCCAGCTCCTCTGGAGTTAAGTCTCCCGGCTTCAGCAAAATACGATCAGGTACTCCCACTTTACCGATATCATGTAATGGGGCTGATTTCCAGAGGTTTTCTATCTTCTCATGGGTTAAACAATCCTTGAATTTCGGATGCTCTTTCAGTCTTTGAGCTAAAAGGCGGACATAATACATAGTTCGTTTGATATGATTACCTGTTTCCAGGTTGCGATATTCGGCCAAAGAACCCAAAGTCTCAATAGCAACATCGCGGGTAATCATCAATTCCTTGGTTTTCTCCTGCACCATCTCTTCCAGCTTGTCTCGATAGTTCTTTAATTCCAGGTGATTCTTTACTCTGGCTCTGACCAAGGCGGTATTAAATGGTTTGGTAATATAGTCCACTGCACCCATTTCCAAACCCTTGGCTTCATTTTCATAAGCACTCAAGGCAGTTACAAAGATAACGGGAATGTTGGCGGTTTTGGGATTAGCTTTTAGCCTGGCAAATACCTCATAGCCATCCATTTCCGGCATCATGATATCAAGCAATATGAGGTCAATGGGAGGATCCATAGCGGCAATCTTCAGAGCCTTTTCACCATTGATGGCTACTGATACATCATATTGATTCTTTAATATCTCCACCAATATACAAATATTCTCCGGTGTATCATCGACAATTAGTATTCTCTGTGTTTCTCCAAATATAGTCATGATTCTTGTTCCCATCTGCTCATATTGAAATATTTAAATCTGAGGCCAACTCTTTCAATTTGATTAAGGCGTTGTCCATATCAAAGATTTCCACATCGTGCTGTAATTGTTCAAATTTCTTTTGAAAGCTGGTATTGCTTAAATAACTCTCCAATATCTTTAGGTGTTTTACGGATTCTACGGATCCGCTCTCCAGCATTTGGGCTAGATTAATCAAGTGTATTTGGAGCCCCTCAGAATCTACCCTTGTCATTGCTCTTTCCTGCACAGTGG
>JAAYNQ010000135.1 GCA_012520725.1 Syntrophomonadaceae bacterium
CGGGCGACCGCAGGTCGCCCTGCCAACTGCACGTTATACTATGTATAAGAGATGGAGGCCGTGTCCGAAACCTGAGTTTCAACACAGCCCCTACACTATACATCAATATTTTATTTAAAACATCTATATTAACTGGTATCTATTCAGCAGATTCCGAATGAACTCTCGCTCACTTTCCGAAGCTTCACAAAGGGGGGGGCGAAACCCGCCCACTCCTTCACCCATCATATTTAATGCTTCTTTTACTGGTATTGGATTAGTACAAACAAACAATCCCTTAAAAATGGGGAAAAGATCCAAATGGATTCTCCTGGCTGTTTCCAATTCCCCTCTTTTAAAGGCATCTACCATAGTCCTTATTTCAGGGCCAACGATATGAGAGGCTATACTCACCACTCCCTGAGCCCCTATAGCCATCAAAGGCAGGGTCAGGGAATCATCTCCCGAGTATATCACTACCTCATCAGGAAGCAAACTCTTAAGTAAGGAAACCTGATCCATATTACCACTGGCTTCTTTAACCGCTTTAATATTGGAAATCTCCGCCAGACGAGCTATGGTCTCGGGCAAGAGATTACTGCTGGTACGACCGGGTACATTATATAGCATGACTGGCAGCTGTACCCTTTCGGCTATCGTTTTAAAGTGCCGGTAGAGGCCTTCCTGGGTTGGTTTGTTATAATAGGGGGTAACCAGCATAATACCATCTACACCAAGTTTATCCGCCTCCTGGCTCAGTTCCACGGTAGCTCTGGTATCATTGGAACCGGTACCAGCCCATACCGGCACTCTACCTCCCACCCTTTCTTTTACCACAGAGAATAATTTCAATTTTTCTTCCGGTTTTAGGACTGGAGATTCTCCTGTTGTACCACATACCACCAGTGCTTCTGATCCATGGTCACACAAATACTCTGCCAATTGGGCCGCCCTAAGATAATCTACACTAAGGTCCTCCTGATAAGGAGTAACCATAGCTGTCAATAATCCCGGTATTGACATTAAATCCTCCACCACCTTTTATTTCTTCCCCAGTTCAAACTTATCATGTAGGGCTTTTACCGCCAGTTTCATGTGTTCTTTTTTCACCAGACACCATATATTGGTATATGAATCTCCCGACTGCAATATTGGTATCTCATATTGGTGCAATGCTTCCACCACCCGGGCCATAACCCCTGGAATTCCTGTCATGGCTGCCCCTACCACCGCCACCTTGGCACAATCAAATTCGATAAAGGGTGAAATCTTAAGGCTCTGCAATATCTGTTCAGCTCTTAAAGCCTCTTCATCTGCTACTGTATACATGATCAATTCAGGTTGGACATTGATGAAATCCACGCTGATTCCAGCTTCAGCCATAGCCTGGAAAACCTTCAGCTGTATCCCCTGGGCATCCTCCATGCGGCTTACATCTATTTTAATCTGGGCAATATTGGAACTGTGGGTTATTCCAGTAATGAGAGTATCCCTAATGATACTAACCCTATCACTATGGCTGTCTATGCGATTTCTAACCAGAGTACCCAAAGAATCGGAAAAGGTAGGCCTGACTCTAATGGGTATGCCCTTTTGCATGGCTATCTCAATAGCCCGGGGATGAACTACTTTCGCGCCTTCGCGGGCCATTTGGCATATCTCGTTATAAGTTATATCATTGATTAGCCTGGCATCTTCCACAATTCTGGGGTCGGCGGTCATAATGCCTTCCACATCGGTAAAGATATCAATATACTCAGCATTCAGAGCTACTCCCAGTACACTGGCAGTAGTGTCGCTTCCTCCCCGACCCAGGGTGGTGAGTTCGCCATTCTCACCCATACCCTGAAAACCTGCTACGACCGGTACCAGGCCTGCTTCCAGGCACTGTAAAATCCTCTTTGGTTTCACATATAATACATGGGCATTTCCATGCTTGCCATCAGTGACCAAACCGGACTGTTCCCCGGTCAAAAAGCAAGCCGGTATCCCACGGGCACACAATTGATTGGAAAGAATGATGCCGGAAATCATTTCCCCGCAGGACATGATCAAGTCCATCTCTCGCGGGGAAGGATTGGGATTGACTTGCTTGACCAAGTTGATAAAGGTATCGGTGGCATAAGGGTCATTTTGTCTTCCCATGGCTGAAACTACTACCACCACCTGGTAGCCATCATTGATGGCAGCTGCCACCAGGTCACCAACCCTCTTCCGCAGTTCCGGTGTGGCCAGGGAAGTACCCCCATACTTTTGCACAACAATTTGCACTTGTTACCACCTTACCTCCATTTTTATTATTCTAATATAGATTTTCCTCAACCACTACTTCCGCTATCTGAATGGCATTGGTAGCTGCACCCTTCCTTATCTGATCCGCAGCCACCCAGATGACTACTCCATTTTCCCCCAGGGAGATGTCCCGGCGAATCCTTCCCACGAAGACCTGATCTTTATTAGAAGTATACAAAGGCATGGGGTATAGTTTAGCGCCAGGATCGTCCTGCACTATTATCCCCGGAGCCTGGCTCAAAATACTCCTGACCTGGTCGGGAGTCAAGGGGTTTTCCGTTTCCAAATTGATGGATTCGGAATGGCTTCTATAAACCGGTACCCGAACTGCAGTAGCGGCTATTTTAAGATCTGGTTCATGCATAATTTTTCTGCTTTCCCAGACCATTTTCATCTCTTCCCGGGTATAATCTTCTTCTACAAACTCATCTATATGGGGAATAAGGTTAAAAGCAATGGGGTGCTGGAACACTTCCAATTTGGGTTCTTGACCCGTCATAGCCGCTGATATATGCTGATCCAATTCATCCAGGCCGGCTTTTCCAGCTCCTGATACCGCCTGGTAAGTAGATACTATCACCCTTTTGAGCCGGGCTCTTTGATGAATGGGATTAATGGCCACTACCATAATAATAGTAGAACAATTGGGATTAGCTATTATTCCCCGGTGTAGCTTGATATCTCCTGCATTCACTTCCGGCACTACCAGGGGTACATCCTTATCCAACCTAAAAGCATAACTGTTGTCAATAACTACACAGTTGTTTTTTAGTGCTTCGGGGGCCAGCATTTTGCTGACCTCGGTTCCAACTGCAAACATGGCTATATCAGCTTTTTTAAAGGCTTCAGGACTGGCCCCGACTACCGTATATTCCTCACCTTTAAAACGAACTTTACTACCTGCTTCCCGGGGATCTGCCAGACATATCAATTCCTTAACCGGAAAATCCCTTTCTTCCAATATCTTCAACATTTCCTGGCCTACTGCTCCGGTTGAGCCTACTAGGGCCAAACGTACTTCTGATGCCACATCCATTACCTCCTGCAAAAACTCTATGGATTATTGTAACACAATGTTTTATTTGCTCTCAAGAAACTAGGCTGGACCCAGAAGCAGTGGTTGAAACTGTTTTCCTTTTAAGGCTTCAATAACCGTTTCGCATATATAATCCATAACAGCGATCACTGAATTAGCCTTGGTATGAGGACTATCTTGGCGAAAAGGAACAAAATAAATGTTTTTCATATTGAGCAAGAGGCCAATGTTTTTGGCATTTATGCTCAAAGCATCATTGGTAGATATGCCTATTACCACCGGCCGCTGATTTCTTAAATGAGCTTTCACCGCCATCAGAGCCGGTGTATCAACTATACCATTGGCCAGCTTGGCTATGGTATTACCGGTAGCAGGAACTAGAACAATAATATCCAAGAGCTGGTGGGGACCTATAGGCTCTGCTCCCACAATAGTATTTATAATGGGTTTATCACTGATATCAGCGATCATTTTTTTCAGATCATCAACTTTATAGAAGCGGTTATCAGTTTGATCAACAGTATAGGAGAATACTGGATATATTTCGGCCCCTAACTCCTTCAACTTTCTGATCTGGGGAATGACATCGGGAATTGTACAATGGGAACCGGTCAAGACTATACCTATCTTTACACCGGCCAAGTACTGTGATTCCTTTTCCAGCACTATATGCACCTCCTTCTCAACGGGAAAATAGGTATTGATGGGTTCTACTCAACTCATTGATTATCAGGCTTGGAATAACATCTGCCAATATTTTGCCAGCTGACACCGGAGCTACTTTTCCCGGCAGTCCCGGAGCCAATATGGCCTTAATCCCAAACATATTGGCAGCTTCAAAGTCGGTACCTCCAGGTTGGCTGGCCAAATCTATAATCACCGTTTCCTGCCGGGCATGTTGAAGTATGTCGCGGGTTAATACCAGGCTGGGAACGGTATTAAATACAATATCTGCATAGTTCATAATCTGCTTAAGATTATCATATCCGGCCCTCATACATCCCATCTCATAAGCCCGGGCCAACTGGCCCCGATTACGGGCAACTACAGTGACTTCTGCTCCCAGGGCCTTTAACATTCGAGCCAGGGTAATGGCCACTCGACCAAATCCAACTATGCAACACTGGCTGCCATGAATGGTAATTCGAGTCTCTTCCATAGCAATCTGCAAAGCCCCTTCGGCGGAAGGTATAGAGTTCAATATGGCAAGTTCATCCATTTCCCCTACCTCGATCAGAGTCAAATTACGCCTGGCAGCCCAATTCTTAAGGAAGGGGCGGGCAGAGCCTATGATAATAAGTGCATTTTCAGCCATAAGACCTATTACTTCTTCCGTTAGTACCAGGGAGTTTTCGGCATAAACAGCCCGCACCACTCCCTGGGGATTGGTTCCGGGCAGGGGCAAAATAGCTACTTCGGCTTCTTTACATGCTTCAACAAGAGAATTAACCACAAAAGCCCCATGACCAACCATTTCTCTGGGAAAACCTGCCACTGCCACGGTTGCACCCATTTTTACTAGTTCTGCAATTAAGATCAACTCTCTGTCGTCCCCGCCAATAACGGCAATTTTGATCCCAGATAGCACCGAACTCAATACTCTTCCTCCTTTGGCTGTCGGTTTATCACTAAAATTATTAGCATTATATGTTTTCTTCCTATATATGGTGCATGTCTGAACCGGTGGGGAGGGAAGGAAGTGGGGGGGAAACATGCCCTAATGGCAAAAAAAGAGCACCCCTATAAGGAGAGCTCCCTTTATTCCACTCCAGCATGCTTAGCGAGAAAATATTCAAATACAATCATCCTGGAAAAACTAATATACCTGCAAGCCTGCTTTCAAATGTAGGCTTAAGCTATATCAGATTCTCCATACCGTATACCAGACCTTTTATTTCCGGCATCTTCTTAATAACCATGATTACCCCGGGCATAAATCCCACCCGGTCTATAGAGTCATGTCTAATGGTAAGGCTTTGTCCAATTCCTCCAAATATCACTTCTTGATGAGCAACGAAGCCGGGTAACCTAACGCTATGTATTCTTATTTGACCTAAATCCCCACCCCGGCTACCAGGAATCTTTTCAAACTCCTTTATGCTCTTAGGAGGCCTGGAGGCCCTACTTTCGTTTATCAACTCAGCCGTCTTGATGGCAGTCCCCGAAGGTGCATCCATTTTCTGGTCATGATGCAGTTCTATTATTTCCACATCGGGAAAATGTGCTGCAGCCTCGCGGGCAAATTTCATCATCAAAACTGCCCCAATGGCGAAATTAGGTATTACCGCTATCCCAATCTCCCTTTCCCGGGCTATTCTGTCCAACTGTTTGAGTTCCAGTTCATTGAGTCCAGTAGTCCCTATTACACAGGCGATTCCCTTCTCCAGACTTATCCTGGCATTATTGTACACCGCCTGGGGATTGGTGAAATCCACCATTAAATCGGCGCCAATACCTTCCAGGCAACTTTCCAGGTCCTTTTCCAGCTTAATGTTTAATCCAGGTATTCCAGTAAGTTCAGATACATCCTCACCCCTGGATTTAAGATCTACTGCTCCGCTGAGCAATAGCTCGTGGTCTCCTGCTACTGCTTTAAGGGTTTCCCGCCCCATTTTACCCAAGGCTCCATTTACTATGATTCTTTGTTTTTTAGTCATCTTGCAACCTCCATATCCTGTTAGAGAATAGTTTTATATATTTTGCTAGCTGAGTCAAGATTTGATATAATCCAAAATAATAATAAGCGCAAAGAGAGGTAGGAGCAATGGAAGCAATTTTCAATAAAGCTCTGGTGGCAGTGGATGATTCAGAACAGTCTTTACGGGCAGTATACAAAGCTACTGAGCTGGCCGCTAAAGGTGTCATCAAAGAACTGGTCTTGCTCAATGTTTATGATAGCTCCAGTGTAGACATTACCAAACTACACAGTAAGGATAAACTGGATGATCTTAGAGCAGCTTCCCTGGAATTACTGCAAAGATATCAAAGTATCATGCTGGAAAAGGATGTACATCCCCGTTTAAAAAGGGCCGGTGGGGAACCTTCTGCCTTAATCCTGGATGTAGTTGACAACGATGGCAGCTATGACCTTATTATTATGGGCAGCCGTAAACTGAACAAGTTTAAGGAACTGGCCCTGGGCAGTGTTTCTGACCGGGTAGGAAGATTAGTAGATATACCAGTTCTCATAGTCAAGTAGTTCTATTCTGCCTCTACTGCTATATCGATTCATACATCTCCGAACTGGAAGCAGGCCCCAAATCTCTAATTAAAGGCCAGCAGGCCAAATAAAGACATGAAGACAGCTATAGATTAATGGCAGAAATAGCTTTTTTCTATGAATACCAAAAGATGAAAAATCTGTCTTGATCATCCAGCAAATGGCCAGATCTATCGAAAGGCTTGATACGGCAGACTAGCAGCGAAATAGAGAAAAGAAACTGGGAATTAATACGATAATTAAGGCATTGGGACTATAGACTTACAGTCTCTATGCCTTTAATTGGGTATAGAGTCGGCATTGAGCCAGCACGTACTTGCTTATTTCCTGTACCATTCGGCGCTCAGTAAAACTCAGCAGTTCCGGTTGGTTTTTTGCTTTATCCATTACTTGAATGAACCTATGGGTATAACCTAACTCTTTGCGGATGCGCTCGATTAGTTCACCATCGCCAAAGGGTTCATACAATGCCTGTATATGCTGGGCAATTGAATCCTCCCCATTACTTAAGGCTATAACTGCTGCCTGCTCAAACAATTGGTGCTTGTTCAGGTCATACTCTAAAAATTTGCAAATCAAATCTAACCGTCTTTTCTTGTCCTTGACCGTCAGTATTTGTTTACTCAATGCCCTTTTTAATTTTTCCACTCTCATTACTTGCTCTAGAATGCCGGTATAAATAGCAGCAACTTCTTGAGACATTAGCAATCACCTCATCATACCCCTTACTTTAAATTCGCTTTCTACTATTCATAATCCTCTAATTGTCACAAAATTCTAGATTTTGCTTTATCTATACCCTTATTTTACGCTGCTGGACTTAAATGATATACTGTTCCTTGAATAAGGGAGGTTTGATTATGCCTTTTGATGGTATAGCTATCAGAGCTATGGTAGAAGAGCTAAACTCTATGCTTTTGGAGGCCCGTATTGATAAAATACACCAGCCGGAAAAAGACGAACTGGTCTTAACTACTCGTCATCCCCGCCGGGGAACCCATCGCTTGTTGATATCGGCCAATGCCCGCTGGTCCCGGATGCATGTAACGGAGCAGAGAAAAACCAACCCCAGTACTCCACCCAGCTTTTGCATGCTGCTGCGGAAATACCTGGAAGGGGGAAAAATCAAAAGCATTAGTCAAGTAGAAATGGAAAGGATTGTTCATATTGAAATTGAAGCCCTGGATGAGTTTAGAGAGTGGAAAAGTAAAGTTTTAATCTGTGAATTTATGGGGCGTCATTCCAATATTATATTAATAAATCCCGATACCAGGATTATACTGGATGGCATTAAAAGATATGGCAGCGACCTTAGCTCCTATCGCGAGGTTTTACCCGGCAAGGAGTACCTGGATCCTCCCTCCCAGGATAAACTCAATCCCTTGGACCTGGACTATAAAGCCCTGGTAAATAGACTATGGCAAGATAGCAACAAAACCCTGGCTTCAGCTTTATTTACAGCCTGTACTGGTATCAGTCCCTTTCTGGCCCGGCAGGTATGCAGCCTTACCGGCCTGAATCCTGAGCTTCCGGTAGCAGAATGCGGTGATTATGAATTCGCCTTGGTATACCGGAAAATCAAGAGCTTGATAAAGGAGATAAAAGAAGGGCCAAGCCAGGCTTGTGTGATCTTCAAGGATAAGCATCCAGTGGAATTTTGTCCCTATCAACCGGCTGATGATAATTTTAGAAGCTTCTCTTCATTTAATCAGGCCTGTGATTTTTACTTTACTTCCAAACTTGATTACCTGCGGGTGGAGTCCATGAAAACCAATCTCTCCCGGAACATAAAAGCAATGCTGGATAAATTGTACAAGAAGCAGTTCTTTCAATCATCAGATCTGAGCCGGGCTCAGGAAAACGAAAAATATCGTTTATGGGGGGAGTTGATTACTGCTTATTCCCATGAGTTTAAAAAAGGTGATACTCTAGCCAGGGTAGAAAATTTTTATGACGGGGAAATGCTCAACATCGAGCTTGACCCTCGTTATACTCCTATGCAAAATGCACAAAAATATTTTAAGGTCTACAACAAAAGCCGTAAAGCGATTAAACATTTAGAAAATCTTATGGCCGGCAACCAGGAAGAGATAGATTATCTGGAATCGGTTCTCTTGGCCATTAAGCAGGCGGAATCAAGGGAAGAAATTGATGAAATTGTGGAAGAACTGGAAAACGAAAAATATATTAAGGGTCAATCGAAGAAACGTAGCCGGACCAGCCCCAGTGTTCCACGAAAATTCATATCATCAGATGATTTGGAAATACTTGTAGGGCGTAATAACCGGCAAAATGACTTACTTAGCATGAAAATGGCAGAACGCAGTGATCTTTGGCTGCATACTAAAAACTCCCCGGGAACCCATGTAATAATCAAGCTCCCCCGGCAGATCAAGTCTATTCATGATATGCCTGACAGATCCCTGGAAGAAGCCGCTTTGCTGGCGGCCCATTTCAGCAAGGCAGCAGAATCGGAAAAGGTTGAAGTGGACTACACCTTCAGATCCAATGTTAAAAAACCAGGAGGAGCCAGGCCCGGTATGGTAATCTATGATCAATACTGGACCCTGGTGGTGAATCCCCAGGAAGATAGGCTACAAGAGATTCTAAGCCGGGAAGTAAAAAATGAGTAGGAGTAAGGCCTTCCCCAGTAAAATTCACTTTAGATTTTATACCAAGTATCTTTCTTGCTTTACCGGAAATGAATAGGATCCATGCTGCTGTCCCAACTCAAGCCCAGGGCTCTACAGCATTTGGGACAGAGCAGGCCATACTCCAGTTCCTGGCAACTGGGTAAACATTTGACACATAAGGGAGTATCACACAAGACACATTTGTCTATTGCTTCTTCCCCGGGGTGAAATTTACACTCCACTATGCATACCTCCTTTATGGCCTCTAAACAGACAATAATGGCTTAAGCACCTAAGTGTGCTTGACTACTGGAACTTGGGGCCAGCCTGGAAGCAAATCCCTTTTGAACGCAAGTCCGCAATCACAAAGAAAATCCAAGCCATGTATTTGCTCAGCTAAACAGAGCCGTTTAGGTGAAAGCAGGCCCAGGGCTCCCAGGCCAAATCAGATACCGGCTTTGGTTTTACTTAACCCCAAATAGCAGGACAGGGAAACCTCGCCTGTTTCCAGGCGATGATTCCCCTTGTCCCCTTAAAAAAGCAGTGCTGCCATCGGGACAAAACCAGTTATTACAGGGAGTCATAGCTGATTTGATGGCTCAACTGCTTTTAGCCACAACTCTCTGTATAATTATACCATCTATTTCTAATATGGCAAAAAAGCAGGTTTTGCCTAATATGTTCATCATATATTTCCAGTTCTTCATTTTCATTAGCTGACTATTTCAACACTGCCATCTTCTTTTTGTATGGCCTGGCTGTCGGGTTCAAGTATGTATATCTTTTTATTGGGACGGTCAATCAATACCTCCCGATTTATTATGGTGGCTACTTCTTCTTTAGTGACCAGGGTTCTTATTTGTACCCCATTATCGTACAATTGTATAGTAAGTTCTCTATTACCCTCTTTAATAGTCTCGGTGTGGTGTTTTTGATATGGTTTAAGGAAAATATACTCATAGCCACCTTCAGCAAATTCAATTTCCTTGCCGTTGAGGAATACTTTCAATCCCATTCCCCCTATAATCATTTAGCCTGATTCGCAAACAAACTGCATATACACATCCATATAAGCTTCACCCATGTATTTTTACCCAAGTTGCTCTGGGCTTTTTCAATCACCCACGGCTCCCGGGCTTGTAGGCCTCGCTCTTGCCTTCTGCACAAAGGGGGCAATCAGCAGACTCCCAGGACTGAATATCCATGGTCAGAACCGCCGCCTGTTTAACCCCAAAATCCACCTGGCCGTTGCTGCGGTCTACCAATACGGCTACCCCGGCTACCTTGCCCCCGGCTTCCCTTACCGCATCCATAACCTCTCTAACCGATCCGCCGGTAGTAACCACATCTTCCACTACCAAGACCTTCTGTCCCGGCTTGATGGTGAATCCCCGTCTAATTTCCATTTTGCCGTCTTTTCTTTCGGCAAAAATTCCAGGCACCCCTAGCTGCCGGGATACTTCGTAGGATACGATTATTCCCCCCATGGCCGGACCTATCACCAGTTCTATGCCGTCTCCGGCAAATTTTTCGGCAATATCCTGGGCCAGCTTTTCGGTATAGGCCGGGTACTGCAGGACCTGGGCACATTGCATATATTGATTACTGTGCCGCCCGGAAGTTAGTAGAAAATGTCCTTCCATCAAAGCTCCCGAATCAGTGAATATTTTTATGGCTTCTTCTCTGCTTAACATTCTTATCCCTCCAATTCTTCAATAATCTTAATTGCTGCCTCCACCGGACGGCTGGCTTTGACTATAGGCCTGCCGATGACCATATAATCAGCTCCCATATCCAGCGCCTGCCGGGGAGTTGTAATCCGCTTCTGGTCATTGGCTTCAGACCAGGCCGGTCTGATTCCCGGGGTCACTATTTTAAAATCAGGACCACAGGCCTGGCGAATAGCAACTATCTCCTGGGGTGAAGACACCACCCCTTTGATTCCACATTCCTGGGCCATAAGGGCCCATTTAACCACCAGCTCCTGTACCTGCATATTCTGAACATACATTTCCCGGCTTAACTGTTCCTGGCTGATGCTGGTCAACACCGTTACCGCCAGAGTAATGGGCTCGGGCTGTTTCAGGCTTTGGGCGGCGGCTGTAAGTTCCTGGCTCAGAGCCTGCATCATTTCCCGGCCTCCAGCTGCATGTACATTAAACATATAACAGCCCAAACCAGCCATAACCCGACCGGCAGCCGCTACGGTATTAGGAATATCATGAAATTTCAGATCTACAAAGACCTTGCCTCCCAGATCGTTGATCTCCTTAACTATATCTGGACCCACACTGTTGTAGAGCTGCATACCCACTTTAAACACCCCTACATACCCAGCCAGTTCCTTGACCAGTGAAATTGCCTTTTCCTTGGTATCCACATCCAAAGCCAAGACTATTCTATCCCTAGCTTCCATTTACCATTACCTCCTTAATCTGCATCTGCCCTAACGGGATTGGGTTCAAGCACATCTACTAAGATAACCGGCTTAACACCAGCCATAAATCCATTAGCTAACAGCAACTCCCACCAGCTCCTGTATATTAGAAAGCCCCTGTTCCATTAAATAATTCTCCAAGCCCTGGGCAATTTCCTGGGCCAGGGATGGATTGACAAAATTACCGGTACCAATGGATACCGCACTAGCTCCTACCATTATAAACTCCAGAGCATCCCTGGTGTTACTGATTCCTCCTCCACCCAATATGGGCAGATCTACCTCTTTATAAACCTGGTAAATCATGCGCAAAGCCACCGGCTTTATGGCCGGACCGGATAAACCCCCAAACACATTGCCCAAAACCGGCTTTCTTTTATCTATATCCACTGCCATCCCCATTAGGGTATTGATCATGGATAAGGCATCAGCCCCTCCATCCCGGGCTGCTTTAGCAATACTGACGATGTCGCTTACATTGGGGGACAATTTGGGTATTACCGGCAGCCTGGTTTCCTTTTTCACGGCCTCCACCACCTGTCTTACCAGCCTGGGATCAGTACCGAACTGCATTCCTCCCTGCTTAACATTGGGACAGGATATATTTAACTCAATGGCTGCGATTCCCGGGTGATTATCTATTATCCTGGTGATCAAGGCATATTCATCCACTGAATTACCTGCCAGGTTGGCTACTACCGTTACCCCCTCTTCCATCAAACTGGGGAGATATTCCTGTAAAAACACCTCGATACCTGGATTTTCCAGCCCAATGGCATTCAGCATTCCGGCCGGGGTTTCATAAATACGCGGTGGCGGATTCCCACAACGTGGCTCCAGGGTAGTCCCTTTAACTATAACTGCCCCAATTTTACTAATATCCATATAAGGCTGGTATTCGCGCCCATACCCGAAAGTCCCGGAAGCTACCGCCACCGGGTTTTGCATCTGCAAGCCTCCCAGATTTACTGACATATCAACAAGACCCAAGGAAATGCCCTCCTTATAAATTTTTCATATTCAAACGGTGGTAATTTATAATTATGCCCGATGGGCGGCGGGCGGTCGAAGACCGCCCCTACAATCCCTCGTAGGTAGCCGCCCAACACCGTTGTAAGTCCGTAGGGGCTAGCTCTGCTCGCCCGCCGGGGCTCTCTACAAATACCGGTGCAAGGCCGAGCGGGCGGTCGAAGACCGCCCCTACAATCCCTCGCAGGTAGCCGCCCAACACCGTTGTAAGTCCGTAGGGGCTAGCTCTGCTCGCCCGCCGGGGCTCTCTACAAATACCGGTGCAAGGCCGAGCGGGCGGTCGAAGACCGCCCCTACAATCCCTCGC
>JAAYNQ010000136.1 GCA_012520725.1 Syntrophomonadaceae bacterium
CAGACCTTCATGTAGCGCTCAGGTCGGTCTCCACCGGAGCCCTATCCTCTACATGAAGAAGAGTATTTTTATTATTACCAAAGAAATGGTGGGTTATTCCATTTACACAGATAGATTCACACTCCCTATTCCGGCCAGAAATGTTTCACGTGAAACATTTCTGGCCGGAAGCTTAAATACCAATTATATCGCATATCCTTTCCAAATCATCCAAACTATAATACTCAATTATGATTTTTCCCCCCTTGTTACCCGCGGAAACTTGAGCGCGGGTACCTAGACACAACTGAAGTCTTTCTTCTAGATCTTTGACTTCCGGTAACTTTTCCAGCCTTGGTTTCCCTTTGGAATGATCTCCTGAACGAATGTTTTTTACCTTCTTTTCCAGCTGTCGAACCGAAACCCGGTCTTCAGCTACAGCTTGGGCCATTTTTATCTGTTCTCCGGCTTTTCCTATGGCCAGCAAAGCCCTGGCATGTCCTGCAGACAGTTTTCCCTCCTCCAGCAGCTTCAGCACCTCTTCGGGTAAAGCAAGTATTCTTAGCATATTGGCTACATGGGAGCGGCTTTTTCCTATTCGTTGAGCTAAAGTTTCCTGGGTGTAATTATAGCGGTCCATCATCATTTTATAGGCCCGGGCTTCCTCCACCGGGGTCAAATCATCCCTTTGCAAGTTTTCAATGAGAGATATTTCTGCGGCCTTATCTTCCTCAATATCTTTAACAATCACCGGTATGCTTTTCAATCCAGCCATCTGGGCCGCTCTCCAGCGCCTCTCCCCGGCAATTATTTGGTACCCTTCCTCATCCGGCTTGGCCAATATAGGCTGCAGTAAACCATGCTCTTTTATAGAAAGGGCTAATTCCCGCAGGGATTCTTCCTGAAATAAGGTCCGGGGTTGATCTGAGCGTGCTTTAAGCTGCTCTACTTCTATTTCTTGAATATTTTCCTCATCATTTAGGCTAGGGCCGGCGGATAGGAGTGCTTCTAGTCCTCGTCCTAATCCTCTTTCTTTTTTAGGCACGTCTTAACACCTCCAGTGCCAAATCTTGATATACCTCGGCTCCTTTGGATTTGGGATCATATACTACTATTGGTTTACCATGGCTGGGGGCTTCGCTCAGACGAACATTCCTGGGTACAATAGTTCGATATACCTGCTTTTTAAAATGTTTCTTGACCTGATCCACCACTTGTATAGAGAGATTGGTTCTGGCATCAAACATAGTAAAAACGATTCCCTCAATGCCCAAGTTCTTATTCATCCTTTTTTTAACCAAAGAAATGGTGTTTACTAGTTGACTTAATCCTTCCAAAGCATAATACTCGCACTGAAGGGGAATAATTACAGACTGGCTGGCATTCAAAGCATTCAAGGTTAATATACCTAAGGAGGGAGGACAATCAATCAATATCCAGTCATATTGCTCATGTATAGGCAGTATAGCTTCTTTCAAGTAATATTCCCGCTGCTCCCGGCCGGCCAGTTCTACTTCGGCTCCGGCTAATTGAATGGTGGCGGGAATGATATCGAGTTTTTCAATTTTGGTTTTGCGAATGACCTCCCTAACCTCTACTTGATTAATTAAGAGATCATAAATACAATGTTTAAGCCTTTGGCGATTTATACCCAGGCCACTACTAGCATTACCTTGTGGATCGCTGTCAATCAATAGGGTTTTATACCCTTTTAAAGCAATACAGGCGGCCAGGTTAATAGCAGTTGTGGTTTTACCCACTCCCCCTTTTTGGTTAGCCACTGCAACAATCTTTACCATTCCTATGATTTCACCTCTATACCAGCAATGAGCACCTTCGCCAATACCCGTGACATTCCGACCAGGAAATTAAGCCGGAATGACAGCCTGAATAAAGCTGCCCCGTGCCGAAACATTTATCCAAAGCCATCTCCGTTCGGAATAATCTCCTGGGGTAATTGCCAAGCCAAGTTAAAACCCTGCTGTCAATATTCACTACCTGTTATTATATCAAAGATAGATATTAATAGCTTAAAAACTAAATTTTTCCGGTCCTGAATTTTTGTGCTGAAGGAGGTAGAAAACCAAGGAAGTTTCTCTTTTATACACTTATCCACCCTGTTTAAGCTGTCCTTCTATTTATATCAATCAACCCCTTGAAATATAAAGGCGAAGAGTAAAACAAGGCCCAACGCGAACCCTAAGCCTAACAGTTGATCCCTGCATTGCTTCTGCTTAGATATTGCCCGATGATTTTTATTCCACTGAGATTTATGGTTATGAAATAATCCCAAAAGGAATCCTTTTTTCCATTGCTTTCAGACACCTGGGTAAGTAATGGTAAATAAAAAACAATAAATGTTTCACGTGAAACATTTATTCTCGTCTACTTTTCTAATATTCCAAATCGTATAAGCTCGGAATAAGATATTCTGCATAATATTTTTTCAAAGCTCTGACTAGCAGCCTGCCCTTCCTTTTTCCTCTAAGAAAATCAATAAATACCGATACTTGGCCGTTCAATGATAGCTGGCCGACATGCATCAAGGAGAATTTCATATAAGTAAATGGTAAATCGGCCTGCTGCTCAAAGCAGATCAAATAAGACTGTTCCAATGTGCCCTTGGGATTAAGACCTTCTAATTGCTGGTAATCTTTCTTAAATTCTTTTTGCCCTTGGCAATCCTGATGATAATTTCATATTGTTCCTCTTTTTCTCTATCTTCCATTACTATATCAATACCGGTCTGCCGGGCCCTTTTTACCGTTTCTTTTATGGTATTGATGAATATCCTGGCATCCCGAATGATCATGGACACATTTTGGCTGTTGCTCTTGGCTGGGGTTTCACCCGGGATATTATTGCGACTTAGGCTATCTACCAGCTCTTCTGTTTCTTTTACGGTTAAATCTTGCTCTACTATCTTTCTTACCAGGCCTATCTGAGTCTGGGCATTGCTAATTTTCAATAGAGCCCGGGCATGTCTCTCACTAATTACAGAGGGATCTATTACTCCCTTAACCGCTTCCGGAAGTTTTAAAATTCTAAGTTTATTAGCAATTGCTGACTGGCTCCGGCCTACTTTCCGGGCCACTTCTTCCTGGGTCATCCCGAACTGCTCAATAAGAATAGTATAAGCATAGGCCTCCTCAAAATAATTCAATTCTTTACGTTGAATATTTTCAATAAGTGACACCGCTGCTGCTTTTTGTTCATTCATCTCCTGCAACAGGACGGGAATTTCCTTCATGCCCAACAGTTTACAAGCCCTATACCTGCGCTCACCCGCTACAATCTGGTATCCATCGTCGACAGCTCTCACGATGATCGGTTGAATCAAACCATAAGCCTCTATTGATTGGGCCAAATCTGATATTTCTTTTTCATCAAATTTCTGCCGAGGTTGATAAGGATTAGCTGCTATTTTTTCTAGAGGGATTTTAATAATTTCAAGCTTTTTCTTGGCTTTATCTACCCTCCAAGGCCAATTTTTTTTACTCATATTTGGTACTCCTTCACAATGGTCGCTTAAGCGGCATACCTGCTCGCCGGGGATACTGCTCCGGACTGGCCTCCTTTTTTCTCACCTGTACAATAGCTCTTTGACGATCCTCCCCCAGTTGATATAAAATCACCTTCTCCACTTCTCCTCCTAAGAGCTTAAGAGCCTTTTCGGCTTCCTCTATCTCTTTCAGATACCGGGGTCCTTTCCACAGCCACACTATCCCGCCTATCCGGGCCAAGGGCAAACAGTATTCCAGAACCACCCGCATACTGGCTACGGCCCGACTGCAAACAGCATCAAATTTTTCCCTATATTTTATATCCTGCCCTATTACCTCAGCTCTCTCCCTGATTACTTGCACGTGCTGCAGTGTTAGCAGCTCCATGGCTTGCATAAGAAAGCGGCTCTTTTTTAAGTCAGCCTCCAGCAAAGTATAGTGATTGTTTATATCCCTGATAGCCATTACCAGTCCCGGCATTCCAGCCCCACTGCCTACATCAATAACTCGTTCTCCTTGGCCTTGCCAATGGTCAAAAATCTTTAGGCTATCTTCAATATGCAAATCCAAATCATCGCTGCTCATTTTTCTGCTGATCAGATTGGTTTTTTCATTCTCAGCCAGTAAATAATTTTTGTATATATTAACATTATTTTCCACGCGCATCTCTAATTCCTTCTTTTCTTTTCCAAAAAAATATACAAAACATTTATATCGGCAGGATTTACTCCGGTAATACGTGATGCCTGCCCCATGGAACTGGGTCTTACCGCTTTAAGCCGTTGCCGGGCTTCGTTGGCCAGACCATAAACTTCATCATAATCTATTTCCTCTGGAATCTTCCGATTTTCCAATTTTTCAAATTTTTTAACCTGCTCCTGCTGCTTGGCAATATAACCCTGGTATTTGGACTGAATTTGAATCTGTTCTGCTATCTCTTCATCCAGTGGCTCAATCCAATTCATTTCTTCGAAGTCCGATACTGATATTTCTGGCCTTTTTAATAGATCCCACCAAGATATACGATCCTTTAGAGGAGCACTTCCCTTCTGCTTAAGAAAATCTGCCGCTTCCCGATGGGCCGGGGTAAAGCTATTAAGCTGGAATAACGTCCTGGTATCTTCAAGGGTCTCCATCTTCCTGTTAAAGGCTTCCCAGCGCCTATCGTCAACCAGACCGATTTCCCGGCCTTTAGGAGTCAGCCTGATATCGGCATTATCCTGCCTTAACAACAGCCGGTATTCAGCCCGGGAGGTTAATAGCCGGTAAGGTTCATCTATCTCTTTGTTTACCAGATCATCGATAAGAACTCCGATAAATGATTCATTCCTCTTTAAAATCAGAGCTTCCTTTTCTTTTACCTTTAATGCCGCGTTTATGCCCGCTACCAATCCCTGAGCGGCAGCTTCTTCGTAACCTGAAGTACCGTTAATCTGTCCAGCGGTAAAAAGTCCTTCTATCTGCTTGATTTCCAGGCTCAGCTTTAATTGAGATGGAGGAACATAGTCGTACTCTATAGCATAGCCGGTTCTCATAATACGAACCTTCTCCAGGCCCGGTATGCTTTTTAATACCTCTATTTGCACATCCTCCGGCAGGCTGGTGTTTAATCCCTGTACATACATCTCATCCGTAAATCGGCCTTCTGGTTCAATAAAAAGTTGATGAGCGTCTTTATGAGAAAAACGCACCACTTTATCCTCGAAGGATGGACAATACCGGGGACCCCGGCCTTTAATTACTCCAGTAAACATAGGAGCCCTATCAATGTTGTCCATGACTATCTGGTGAGTCCTAGGGGTGCTGTGAGTCAGCCAGCATGAAAGCTGAGGCCTTTTGATACGGGGACTCATAAAAGAAAATCTTAATGGTCTATCATCCCCCGGCTGTTCAATCATTTTGGAAAAATCTACGCTTCTTCTATTTATGCGAGGTGGGGTGCCGGTTTTAAACCGCCCCAATTCTATCCCATGATTTAGCAAGCTAGCCGATAATTTCTGAGCTGGGAACTGGTTGCCCGGTCCTCCATCATAAATAACATCCCCTATGATAATACGTCCTTTTAAATAGGTCCCTGAGGTTATCACTACCGCTTGGCATTGAAACCGGGCCCCGGTTTTGGTGATGACAGCACTAACTCTCCCCTGCTTGATTTCCAGGTCCTCTATTTCAGCCATTAATAAGTCTAGATTAGGCTGGGCCAACAGGGTCTTAAGCATTTCCCGGTAGTATTCCTGTTTATCTGCTTGAGCCCTTAAAGCCTGAACCGCAGGGCCTTTGCCGGTGTTGATAGTCCTCATTTGGATTTGAGCTTTATCGATATTGATAGCCATCTCGCCACCTAAAGCATCAATCTCCCTGACCAGTTGGGCTTTGGCCGGACCGCCAATCGAGGGGTTACAAGGCATTAAAGCAATATGCTCCATGCTCAAGGTACATAACAGGGTCTTACATCCCATGCGAGCTGCAGCCAGAGCTGCTTCACAACCGGCATGTCCGGCGCCTATTACCACTACTTCAAAATTACCTGCCTGGTAAATCATTTTGTCCTCCATTCCTATTAACCCAGTTTATTTGCCAATACAAAATTCTCTAAATATTCTGTCAATACTCTCTTCTTTTAAATCCTTTCCGGTGAGTTGACCCAGACTGCTTAAAGCATTCTGCATATCTACTCCCAAGCAATCCAGGGGCACCAGTTCCAGAGCTTCCAGTACTTCTTGTATATACTGCCCAGCTTCTTTTAACAATTCCTTTTGTCTCAGGCTAACCGTAAATTCCAACTGTTCCCCATCAGCTAAGCCAGCCATAACTTTTCTTTCTATCATTTCGGCCAGAGATTGAATTCCTATGTCCTCTTTTATAGAAGCCCATATTACATCGATACCTGAAAAGTGGAGCTCAATATCCTCTTTTTTGATCTTTTTTTCCAATAGGTCATCTTTATTAACCAGTAGAATAATGCGCTCTTTGTTTTCTAATTCCTGGAATATTCTTATATCTTCCTCGGTCATACCCGCTTCCACGTCCAAGACCAATATTATCAAATCAGCATCTTTTATTGCCTGTTTGGCTCTATTAATTCCTAATTTTTCAACCAGATCACTGGTATCCCTGATCCCAGCGGTGTCGATAATCCTGACTGGAATACCCCGAATGTTAACATATTCTTCTATCAAATCCCTGGTAGTGCCAGGAACATCAGTAACTATAGCTCTTTCTTTTCCCAACAGAGCATTAAGCAGGCTGGATTTACCTACATTGGGTTTTCCACATATGGCAACAGATATTCCTTCTTTGTAAATATCCCCCAGTTCCCCGGCTTTTAGCATTTTATCGATTCCATCCCGGCTCATCTGGAGTAATTCCCTTACCCGCTCATAGTCCAAATCACCTACATCTTCCGAAAAATCCAGGCTGGCTTCCAGCAGCATATTGGCCTCCAGTATATTGTCTTCCATACTTTTAATATATTGGCTGTTCTTTCCTTCCAGTTGTTTTAGCGCCAGCTTAAGACCACGATCAGTTTTAGCCCTGATAATATCGATAACTGCCTCGGCCTGAACCGCATCGATTTTACCATTTAAAAAAGCGCGCTGGGTAAATTCCCCTGGTTGAGCCAATCTAATTCCCAAGCTCAATACCCGCTCCAAACATCTTTTAGCAGCCAGGGCTCCTCCATGACAGTTTATTTCTACCATGTCTTCTCCCGTGTAGCTACGAGGAGACTTCATAAGTGACACTAGTACTTCATCCACCATCCCTTGCCCTTCATCCCTAATATAACCCAGAGTTAAGGTAAATGGCTTTTGGTAAATAAGCTCCTTGCCTTTGGCTTTAGGATAAAATACTTCATTTATTTTTTCTATAGCACCTTCTCCACTTATCCTGACTATGGCAATTCCCCCCTCACCTGGGGGAGTGGAAATGGCTCCTATAATATCTTGGTTCATCCGAAGTTCTCCATTCTTTTCTTTATATTAAGCTGTACTTATATCAGTTTAATTAGTACTTTATATCATAAAAAAAGACCCTCGCAAGGGCCTTTTTTTATCTTTTTTACTTTTTCATGGTAATAACTACCTTGCGATTCGGTTCATCCCCGGTTGAATACGTGGTTACCTGGGGGTCTCCTTGCAGAACGGTATGGATAATCCTTCTCTCCTGGGGACTCATAGGTCTCATAACCACATTCTTTTGAGTACTCTTTACTTTATCAGATAACTTAATAGCCAGCTTTTCCAGAGATCTTTCCTTTTTTCTCCTATAATCTTCTACATCCAACACAATCCTGATTTTTTCTTCTCTATCCTTATTAACAATCAGGCTGGTCATATACTGTAAGGCATTAAGAGTTTCCCCTTTCCTACCTATTACTAAGCCCATATCTTTGCCGACGATATTTATCCTTACCTTTTCTTTGTCCCATTCCACTCGATCTATCTTATAATCAATCTTCATTTTATCGAGTAAATCTACCAGGATTTTCCTAACTTCTTCTTCCGGCTTTTCCCTTAAGGTTACCTTCACCACAGCAGGCCTTTTACCTACTATTCCCAATATACCCTTATTAGCCTCTTCCAACACTTCTATTATCACATCGTCAATTTCGCAACCCAATTCATCTAATGCAGCTTTAATAGCTTCATCAACGCTTTTTCCTCTTTTTTCTATTGCGTGATCTTCCATCATTACTTTTTCCTCCTTTGTCCCTCCCTGCTTGGTCCATATTATTATCCGAGGCTTCTTCAGAACTCACAGCCCTTTCCTGGGGAGCCACTGCTCTTTCAACAGCTAAAACCGGATTATTATTCTCAGCTTTATTTTTTTTACTGTTCCAGTTAACATATAATTGCTGTAATATCCCCAAGATATTAAACATTACCCAGTAAATAGGAAGTCCGGCCGGCATTTTCAAAACAATCCAAGCCATAAATAGCGGCATTATGTATAACATTGACTTCTGGGTCGGATCATTAGTATCGACCATAGAAATCCTTTGCTGCAGATAGGTAGTAACTGCGGCTAAAATAGGTAAATAAATAGGAATTATGTTTCCCTGATCGATATAATAAGATACTGATTGCCCAATATTATCGATTCCAAAAAAGGAGGCATGTTCCACCACTTTAAATTCAAATTTAATCAATGATTGATAAAAAGCTATAAAAATGGGCATTTGTATCAAGAGAGGAAGACATCCCCCAAAAGGACTTACCCCTTTCTCTTTATACAACTCCATCATTTTTTTCTGCATTATTTCGGGTTCATCTTTAAATTTTTCTTGAATGTATTTTACTTCTGGTTGGATTTCCTGCATTCCGCGCATGGATTTCATTTGCTTTTGAGTAAGCGGGAACAAAGCGATTTTTATCAATATGGTAATCAGTATAATCGCGAACCCATAATTTGGTACACCCAAAAAAACGGTAATCTCATACATGAACTGAATTAGTTCAGAAAACCAGTGTACAATAGCCTGCCACAAATTATTCCCTGCTATTTAAGTATTAAATAGCAGGCTTCACCTCCTTACTACCTGGAGAAGCTCGAGCTTCTTATACAGATGTCAAAATGGGAATCTATACCGGTTGCCTTGCTTGCTACGGAACCGGATCATATCCTCCTGAATGAAATGGATGACATCTTAAAATTCTGCTGACTGATAACCATCCCCCTTTAATAATGCCATATTTGTCAATTGCCTCAATAGAATACATGGAACAGGAAGGATAATATATACATGTAGGTGATTTCTTAAGGAATTTAAATTGCTGATATATTTTTATCAATACAATCAAGGTTCTTTTCAGCATAGCCCTGCTCTCCTCATGATTCTTCGATAATCATCGTTAACCTGATCCCAGCCGGCATTTTTAATAGCTGGTCGAGCAACAACTATTACATCTACCTTATCCTTAATTTCACCCATATTCTGATATATAACTGTTCTTAGTCTGCGTTTGGCCAGGTTCCTTTCCACCGCATGACCTACTTTTTTGCTGGCGACAATACCAAAACGGCTGTGTTCGCACTGGGAAGCAGCAATAAAGACTACCATATATTTGCCTGGTATTTTTTTCCCTTTATCATATATATTATTATAATCTTTTTTCTTATTTATTCGGTAATCTTTATTTAACATAAAACCTTCTCAAATCGCAGCTAGCCCATAAAACAAAAGGCCGCTTCTTACGACCTATGCAGAAATAACTTTTCTTCCCTTTTTCCTTCTATTGGCTAATACTTTTCTTCCTTGAGCCGTTGACATTCTCTTTCTAAACCCATGTACTTTTTTTCTCTGTCTATTCTTAGGCTGGTATGTTCTTTTCATTATCCACTATCCTCCTCTATTTAAACACTTTCTAATTATATTGATATGTGACCCCAGATGTCAAGAATTCTACAGCTTTGCTTACCCTTCTAAATTGATACCTAATCTGTTATGATTATACTATATTTTTACTTACATCTATATTGTATTATTCCTGCGTTTTATAGATATTATATTGAGATATCCACAAATAACAAACTTAGTTAATAGCTTTTTTGCACAAATTAACAGGAGGGTCACCTTAATGTCAATAGACTATTCATTGATATGGAATAAGGTCATGGCTGCCATACGGGAAGAAACGGACCCAACCAGCTTTGATATTTGGTTTTCCATGGTGAAATATCACAGTAGGAAAAACGATAATATATATGTCATAGTACCCAATACTTTGACTAAAGACTGGATAGAGTCCAGATATCTGGATTGTATTAAAGATAAATTCAGAGATTTAACCAGTCGGGATATTAACCTCTTACTTATTACTGAACCTTTTGTGGATAATGGGACCAGTGCTTCTTCCTTAAATATGAAGTACACCTTTGATTCTTTCGTGGTGGGTAACAGCAACCGGTTTGCTCATGCTGCTTGTTATGCAGTGGCCGAATCTCCATCCAAAGCCTATAATCCTTTATTTATCTATGGTGGGGTAGGTTTGGGTAAGACCCATTTAATGCAGGCTATCGGACATCAAATACTGAGAAAATATCCTCATTATACGGTAATGTATGTTTCTTCTGAAAAATTTACCAATGATCTTATCAGCTCCATAAAAGATGATAATACTCATGGATTTCGAAACCGTTACCGCAGTATGGATGTGTTATTGATAGACGATATTCAGTTTTTGGCAGGTAAGGAAAGAACCCAGGAGGAATTTTTCCATACTTTTAATACTCTGCATGAATCCAACAAGCAATTAGTTATTTCCAGTGATAGACCCCCACGTAGTATACCTACTTTGGAGGACCGCTTGCGCAGCCGTTTTGAATGGGGGCTGATTACGGATATACAGCCACCGGATTTGGAAACCCGAATAGCTATTTTAAGAAAAAAAGCCCAATCTGAAAACCTAAATGTTCCTTATGATATTCTGGATTACATAGCCAATTCTATTGATTCCAATATCAGAGAGTTAGAGGGTGCTTTAATTCGATTGGTTGCTTATGCTACCATAAGTAACAAACCTCTAAATATGAATACGGTGATGGAGGCCTTAAAAGATATACTTCCTCCTACTAGTCCTAAAAAAATTACTATCGAGTTCATTCAAAAAGAGGTTTCCTCTTATTATGGTTTGGACTTAAAGGATCTAATCTCCAAAAAACGCAATAAACATATTTCGTATCCCCGACAAATAGCCATGTACCTATGTCGTAAATACACTGATGCTTCCTACCCTCAGATCGGAGAACAATTTGGAGGCAGAGATCACACTACCGTAATGCATGCCAATGATAAAATTGAGAAAGAAATTTTAAACGATCAGGAAGTATCACAGCTCATAAACGAATTGAGCAAAAAAATTGATCCCCATTTTTCATCTGAAATATGAAGGTTTATTAACACTTTATTAAATAGCCATATAGCCCAAATTTAGACCCTTAGCAGTATATATCAACATATCCACCGCTACTACTACTACAACTACTAATTGTTAATAAATAATAAATAATATTCAAAAATATGACTTCCCGGAGGGATTATTGATGAAGTTTATCATTGAAAAAAAAGAATTATCTTCCCTTTCCAGCCTGGTCTACCGAGCCGCTTCCAATAAAAACACCATTCCCATTCTTTCTGGAATGTTGATTGAGGTTGATTCAGACCGTGGCTTAACTATGACTGCTACGGATATGGACATCGGAATTGTAGCTTCCACCCAGGAGGTGGAGATACTGGAAGAAGGAAAGGTTCTGGTAAATGCTCACTATTTCAACGATTTTATCAAACTGCTGCCCGACGGCATAATTACCATAGAATTAAATCTTGAAGCCTCCAAATTAAGCATCAATTACGGACGCTCTTCGGGCTTTATCAATATTTACCGAGATTTTGAGTATCCCCACCTGCCATTGGAAAAAATGGAAAAGAGGATGGAACTGCCTCAATCAATTTTAAGAGAAGCCTTGCGTAAAACTTCTTTTGCCGCGGCTTTCAACCATTTTAGGCAGGTTTTTACCGGGGTTTTGTTTGACTACTTGGCTGATAATCAATTGAGAATAGTTGCCTCTGATACCCATA
Source organism: Syntrophomonadaceae bacterium (assembly GCA_012520725.1). GTDB lineage: Bacteria > Bacillota > Syntrophomonadia > Syntrophomonadales > Syntrophomonadaceae > JAAYJK01. The sequence goes on from JAAYNQ010000136.1 coordinate 12,061, forward strand.
GACTGGCCTATTATACTTATGAATTGCCGGAGGAAGATAAGCCGGCCTTCAATTTTATAATTCCTATCCGCACCGTAAACGAGCTGATGCGGGTTCTAGGCGAAGAAGAAGAGAATATGAACATCTCTTTCGGTGAAAACAACGTGATATTCCATAAAGAGAATTTTATTTTGCTGTCTCGTTTGATTGAAGGTACATATCCTAATTACCGTCAGGTGATTCCCTCAAACTCAAGCTCCCAGGTTCTAATTAACAGCAATGCGCTATTAAATGCTTTGGAGCGAGCTAAAACCATGCCTACCAATGATAAACTCAAGATTCAGAATGTACAGTTTAAATTCAAGCAAAATGAAGTGCTGATAAATGCTTTTTCAGAAATTATGGGTGAGTTGGAAGAGATCATTGAAGAAATCCAGATAGAGGGAGAAAAAGAAGTAAATATTGCTTTCAATACCAATTATTTTCTGGATATTGCTAAAATTATGCAGGCCGAATGTACAAATATGCAGATAGATTTGTCTGGATCCATTGGACCTGCTATAATTAAGAATCCCAGTAATGATAATTATCTTTATGTATTGGTTCCCTTGCGTTCCAGTAATTAAAGGAGAGTAGGATTTGAAGTTTGAAACTCCAGAAAATAAGTATTTCAAATTTTAGAAATATCAATGAACTGGAATACCAGCCTAAACCTGGGTTAAATATTTTAATGGGAGATAATGCCCAAGGGAAGACCAATATACTGGAAGCCATATATGTACTTGCTACCGCTGGCTCTTTTCGTACTAATAACGATCGTTTATTAGTACAACAGGGAAAAGATAATTATAAAGTTAAGGCAACTCATATCCTGGATAATAGAACTGTTAATACCGAAATAGAATACCATTGGGAACGTGGAAAACAGCTTAAGATAAATTCCAAAAAGAGCAACCAAAATAACCCCAATCGTCTGCGAGTGGTAGATTTTACTCCAGACGATTTATATTTGGTTAAAGGAAGTCCTTCCCGCCGAAGAAAATATATTGACTATATTTTAAAAGAAGTATCAGCAGAATATAGGCTTTTATTAGAAAATTATTATAAAATATTAAGAAGAAGAAACGAGGCCTTAAGAAAGAATGAGGTTAATACCAAGTCTTTTCGATTGTTAAGCGAATTATTTATCGAACATTCTGCCAAAATAATCAAAAACAGAATTAATTTGGTTAAGCTTTTGGATAAACTTATTTCACCTACTTATGGGCATTTGAGTCAGGAAAGGGAAGAAATAAAAATAAAGTATGCTTTATCTTTTTCCTTTCCCGAAGATAAGGTTAATTATATAACCCTTAATGAAAATCTAAACCGGTATTTGGAAGATAATAGAGAAAATGAGTTAAGAAGAAAAAGCACACTGGTAGGCCCTCATTTGGATGATATTAATATTTATCTGCAAAATCAGCCTGCTCGCCTTTTTGCCTCTCAGGGTCAGCAGAGAAATATAGCGGTAAGTCTAAAAATATCTCAGGTTCTAGTTTTCAAAGAAATCCTTGGCTTCTACCCGCTCTTATTGTTGGATGAAGTACTGGCAGAGTTCGACGATACCAGAAAAGCCAGTTTACTGGAATATATTAATAATGCTGAATATCAAAGTATACTTACTTCAGTAGTTAATGAATTGCTGTACCCTTACCAGGAGAGAATTTCTGTAGTGTCAAATGGTCAATTAACATGAGCATGGTACATTGTTTATAAAGACAAGTCTGAGCCGACCTAATCAGAATAAAGAAAAATGGGGGTAGCTGTATGTATGTTCATCTAGGGAATAATTTTATTATAGCTGGAGAAAAGATTATAGCTGTACTCAATTACGCAGCACCGGTTTCAGAAGATGTGAAGGAGATAGTAGAGATTGCCGAATTGGAAAAAAAGATGGTAAATATTAGCAACAACGGCAAAGAAAAAGCAGTAGTGGTATGCGATGATAGAGTATACCTGTCTCCTATATCCTCTGTTACCCTATTAAAAAGAGCATTTCATCATTATAAGGAGGGTTAAGACTTGGAGAATCCATTAAATGGATATAGTGCATCAGATATTCAAGTTCTAGAAGGCCTGGAAGCAGTGAGAAAAAGGCCAGGTATGTACATAGGTACCACTGGCCCCAAAGGTCTTCATCACTTGGTATTCGAAATAGTAGACAATAGCATAGATGAAGCTGTAGGTGGCTTCTGTAACCATATAAAGGTCATTATCCATAAGGACAACAGTGTATCGGTAAGTGATAACGGCCGGGGTATTCCGGTGGATATTCATCCCCAGATGGGAATTCCAGCCCTGGAACTAATTATGACTACCCTCCACTCCGGTGGTAAATTTGGTGGCAGCGGATATAACATATCAGGGGGATTACATGGAGTAGGCCTTTCGGTGGTAAATGCTCTATCCCGCAGCATGGAAATTATCGTCAAAAGGGATGGCTACGTTTATAAGCAAAGTTATCAAGCCGGGCAGCCCTTAGGGCAAGTGGAAAAATACGGAGAAAGTGATGAAACCGGAACTGAAATACATTTCCTACCAGATCCGGATATTTTTGAAATTACCGTTTTTGAAAAAGAGATTATCGAACAACGCTTGCGGGAACTGTCATTTCTAAATAAAGGTTTGAGAATAAGCTTTCTGGATCAGAGGGAAGATGGAGGTCCAAGGGAGTTTCATTATGACCATGGCTTAAAAGATTTCGTAAATTATATCAACAAGAAAAAAGAAGTAATAAACGAAAGTCCTATTTATTTTGAATATAAAAAAGATGATGTTATAGTGAATGTGGTAATACAGTACAACAATGGATATAACGAAAGCTTATATTCTTATGCCAATAATATCAGGACCCAGGAGGGAGGAACCCATGAAATCGGGTTTAAAAATGGCCTCACCCGGGTTATCAATGATTTCGCCCGCAGAAATAATTTCCTAAAAGAAAGTGACCCTAATCTATCCGGGGAAGATATAAGGGAAGGAATAGTAGCCATTATATCGGTTTTGGTCAAAGACCCCCAGTTTGAAGGGCAAACCAAGACCAAACTGGGTAACACTTATATTAGAACCATAGTAGAAAGCTCTGTTTTTGAGAATGTAGAAGACTATCTGAACGAGAATCCAGTAATAGCCAAGAAAATTTTAGATAAGGCCATTTCCGCCCGCCGGGCGCGGGAAGCCGCCCGCAAGGCCAGGGAATTAACCAGAAGAAAAAGTGCCCTGGAGTCCACCAGTCTACCGGGAAAACTGGCTGATTGCAGTAGTAAAGATGCCCATTTATGTGAATTATTTATAGTAGAAGGAGATTCGGCCGGCGGTTCAGCCAAGCAAGGGCGGGATAGAAACTATCAAGCGATATTGCCTTTACGGGGGAAAATTCTCAATGTACAAAAAGCCCGGCTGGACCGGGTATTGTCCAGTGAAGAAATTAAGGCTTTAATAACAGCTATTGGAACCGGAATAGACGAGGATTTTGATATTAAAAAGGCTCGCTATCACAAGCTTTTTATTATGACCGATGCAGATGTTGATGGATCCCATATTCGAATCCTCTTACTTACCTTTTTCTATCGCTATATGAGGCAATTAATTGAAGAAGGCTATGTATATATAGCCCAACCTCCTCTATATGGCCTCAAACGAGGAAATGAAATACATTATTTCCATGATGAAAATGAAATGAATAAATTTATAAGTGAAAGCAAACACAAATGGACTATACAGCGATACAAGGGTCTGGGAGAAATGGATGCCGAACAACTATGGGAGACTACCATGGATCCGGACAATAGAACCATTCTACAGGTAAACATAGACGATGCCATTAGAGCTGATGAGATATTTTCTGACTTAATGGGAGAAAACGTACAGGCCAGGAAGGAATTCATTCAAGCCAATGCAGTTTATGTTACCAACCTGGACATTTAGGAGTGAAATATAGGTGGGAGAAAAGAACTTGTTTGAAAAAATTATACCGATTGATATAGAAAAAGAAGTTAAGAAATCTTTCCTGGAATACTCCATGAGTGTTATCGTATCCCGAGCTATACCTGATTTTCGGGATGGACTGAAACCTGTGCATAGACGTATACTATATGCTCTATATGATCAGGGTATGACCCATGACAAGCCTCATAGAAAATCAGCCACCATAGTGGGAGAGGTAATGGGGAAATATCATCCTCATGGAGATGCAGCCATATATCAAACCATGGTAAAAATGGCCCAGGACTTTTCCATGCGTTATCCTCTGGTGGATGGACATGGCAATTTTGGTTCTATAGATGGAGATGCAGCTGCAGCCATGCGATATACGGAAAGCCGCATGTCAAAAATTGCCTCCGAATTATTGAAGGATATTGATAAAGATACCATAGACTGGCGATCCAACTATGATGACAGCCGCCAGGAGCCAGCCGTATTACCGGCTCGAATTCCCAATCTCTTAATAAACGGCTCATCGGGAATAGCAGTAGGAATGGCTACCAATATACCTCCCCATAATTTGGGGGAAGTGGTAGATGCACTTAATCTCTTGATAGACAACCCCCAGGTAGACTTGGATGAACTGATGCAGGTTTTGCCCGGACCCGATTTTCCTACCGCAGGAATAATTGTTGGGAGCGAAGGTATTTATAAGGCTTATAAAACCGGGCGTGGCAGTATCAAGATACGGGCCAAATACGAGATTGAGGAAAGAAAAGGCGGGAAAAATGCTATAGTAATAACGGAAATTCCCTATCAGGTAAATAAAGCTCGCCTGGTAGAAAAAATTGCGGAATTAGCCCGGGATAAGAAAATCGATGGGATCGTAGATTTGAGAGATGAGTCCAATCGCAAGGGCATTCGAGTAGTTGTCGAAGTAAAAAAAGACGCTAATGTGAATGTAGTGGTCAACAAATTGTTTAAACACACCCAGTTGCAGGACAGTTTCGGCATCATAATGTTAGGTTTGGTCAAGGGACAACCCCAGACTCTAGGTCTGAAAGAGATATTGGAAAACTATTTGGAACACCGGCAGGAGGTAATCAGGCGAGCTACAGAACATGATTTAAAAATTGCCCGGGATCGTTTGCATATAGTAGAAGGTTTGAGAATAGCCATCGACAATCTGGATGAGATAGTAAACCTGATAAGAAGCAGTAAGGACCGGGAAACAGCCAGGAACGCCTTGATAAGCCGATTCGCTCTTAGTGAGAAACAGGCCAATGCCATTCTGGATATGAGATTGGCTCAACTAACCGGTCTGGAAAGAAGCCGCTTGGAAGAGGAATATGCTCAACTATTGGATCGAATAGAGGAGTACCTGGATATTCTAGCCCGTCCGGAAAGGGTTTTGGCTATAATAAAAGAGGATTTGGCCGATATCAAAAAAAGATATGGGGATGAGAGAAGAACTGAAATAATACCGGATGATTCCGATAGCCAAATAGAGGATTTTATAGAGGATCATGAGGTAATGATTACTCTGAGTAATCGCGGATATGTAAAAAGGCAGCCCATAGATGCTTATAAATCTCAACGCCGGGGAGGCAAGGGAGTAATTGCCGGTAAAATTAGAACCGAAGATGCAGCAGATAGCGTAGTGGTAACCAGTGTACTGGCCAACCTGCTTTTCTTTACCAATCAGGGTCGAGTATTTAGCACCAAAGCCTATAAAATACCGGAATCAACCCGGCAGGCGAAAGGATTGCCCATCATCAACCTGATAGACTTAAGGCCTGGGGAAATGGTTACCACCTTAGTGGCCGCCCGGGCCTTGGATGATAGCAAACACTTGATAATGGTTACCAAACAGGGAATAACCAAAAAAGTACCTTTATCGGCCTTCTCCAATATTAGAAGATCCGGTTTAATAGCTGTCAACCTGCGTGAAAACGATGAATTGGTAGGGGTTAGAAGAGTGGAAAGCGGAGATCGAATCATGATCGCCAGTTCCTATGGTTATTCCATAACCTTTGACGAAAAGCAGGTTAGACCTATGGGCCGGACTGCCGCAGGAGTAAAAGGGATACGACTGGCTTCAGGGGATTATGTGGTCGGTATAGATAAATACCGGGAAGATGCCGATGTGCTGCTGGTGACCGAAAAAGGATATGGAAAAAGGACTCGCCTGGAGGAATTCAAAGAACAGAATCGGGGAGGAAAAGGACTAAAAACCATAGATGTAACCGGTAAAAATGGATCTCTGGTAGCTTTTAAGGTAGTAACCGAGGATGAAGAACTGGTTATATTGACCGGAGAAGGGCATGTAATAAGGTTGCAGGTACAGGACATATCAGTTCAAAAAAGGTATTCCCGGGGAGTGCTGTTGATCAAACTATCTGCTGATGATAAAATTGTAGGCTTGGCTAGGTTCAAAGCCGAAAAAGAAGAATAATAGGGGAAGGGAAATATTATGAGCATCCCGGTAAAAAGAGTAGCTGCAATTCATGATTTGTCAGGATTTGGCAGAGCCTCATTGACTGCTATTATACCCATTATATCTGCCATGGGAATTCAGGTTTGTCCTATTCCTACAGCTATATTATCCACTCATACCGGAGGTTTTACCGACTATAAGTTCATCGATTTGAGTGAACACCTGCAGGAATACTTAGAACACTGGAAAAAATTAGGGATAGGTTTTGACTGTATTTACAGCGGATTTCTGGGGTCACCCCAGCAGATAGATATAATAAGCCAATTCCACCAGGATTTTAGCCAGAACCAGCCCCTGATTGTAATCGATCCGGTTATGGGGGACAATGGGCGCCTATATCAAACCATGGGTATGGAAATGGTGGAAAAAATGCGTACTTTCATAAAGCCGGCGGATATTATAACTCCTAATTTTACTGAAGCAGCTTTTTTATTAGATGAGGAATACCGGGAAAGCATAAGTGAAGAGGAAGCCAAGGACTGGCTGTGCCGCTTAGCCCGGATGGGACCCAAAACAGTAATAATTACTAGTGTGCCCGATATCCCAGGTCGGCTGAACACCGAAGTCATAGCCTTTGATAGTAATGATGGCCGTTTCTGGAAAGTAAAATGTGATTATATCCCCGCTTTTTTCCCCGGCACCGGAGATGCTTTTACCAGTGTTATAGTGGGAAGCATGTTGCAAGGCGACAGTCTGCCTATAGCCCTGGATAGAGCGGTACAATTTATTTCTATGGCCATAAGAGCCAGTTACGGCTATAATTACCCCCACCGGGAAGGGGTTTTGCTGGAGCGAGTACTGGATAATCTAAAGGCTCCGGTAATGGTAAGCAGTTATGAAATACTGGAATAGAAAAGCTTAAAAAATTTATCAAGCCTTCAGAAGAGTCCCTTGTCAAGGAAGGAAGAATATAATATAATTAACAGCAATCTTTATAAAAGAATTGGCGATGAAGGGGACTAGTAAATACTTGAGCAGTCAAGAGAGCAGGCGGATGGTGTGAGCCTGTCTGTAAGAGTATTGAATCCAACCTGGATGCTATTTGATGAAAGCAGATCGGTGGTACCGTTATAACCAGTTGAGCGGGTGTTTTAACACCAAAAAGGGTGGCAACGCGGGATTAACCTCTCGTCCCTAGAAGGGCGAGGGGTTTTTTTATACTCTAAAAAGCTAATTATAAGCATATAGCCAAGGAGGATTATAAATGATAGGACAACAGTATTTAATGCTTCCAGGGCCCACACCAATTCCTGAACGGGTGCTCCAGGCCATGAACCGGCCTATGATCAATCATCGGGGACCTGAGTTTAAGGATATGCTTCTGGAAGTTACTAAAGGAGTCAAAATGGTCTATGGTACTGATCATAATCTTTTGATTTATCCTTCCTCCGGTACCGGAGTCCTGGAAGCCTCAATAGTGAATTTTATATCTCCCGGAGATAAAGTTCTGGCCATATCAATTGGAGTATTCGGAGATAGATTCGCTAGCATTGCCCAAAATTTTGGAGCCCAGGTGCAAAAACTCAGCTTTAAGTGGGGGCAAGCAGCTGATCCAACACAGCTTAGAGAAGCATTGGCCAGGGATCAGGAAAAAAAGATCAAAGCGGTATTAGTAACCCACAATGAAACCTCAACCGGAACCTTTAACGATATTAAAGCTATTAAAGAAGCCATGCAGGACCACCCAGCCTTATTGATGGTAGATTGTGTAAGCGGCCTGGGAGCGCTGGAGTTTCAGATGGATGCCTGGGGAGTTGACGTAGCCTTAAGCGGCTCCCAAAAAGCTTTTATGATTCCACCTGGTTTGGGTTTTATGGCTTTCAGTGATCGAGCCCTAAAGATTCATCGCCGGAATACCAATCATAGATTCTACTGGGATGTTACTGAAGGGCTAAAGTATTTGGAAAAAGGACAGACGGCCTTTACCCCGGCAGTTTCCCTCTTTTATGGACTGCAGGAAGCCCTGTCCATGATGCTGGAAGAGGGATTGGACCATATAATAAAGCGGCATCGCCGGTATCGGGATATGGTTAGAGCTTCCATTAGAGCCATGGGACTGGATCTGTTGGCTGCAGATACAGAGGCATCTACTGCGGTAACGGCAGTGCTGGCTCCAGGGAGGTCGGGAGCCAACCAGATTAGAAACCGAATGTTGAAGCGTTTTAATATCGCCCTGGCAGGAGGACAACTGGAATTGGATGATGTGATGTTTAGAATAGGACATCTGGGCTATGTAAGAGAATTGGACCTGCTGGCAGTCATCGCTGCCCTGGAGATAACTATGCTGGAGAGTGGCTTTAAGCTTGAGTTGGGAGCCGGAGTTAATCGAGCACAAAGATTTATTTCAGAAGCTGAAGATTAAAAAAGAAAGGAGTTCTAGTAATGGAAAAATTACAAAAAGTTTTGATAACAGAGAAAATAGCCGATGAAGGTATAGCCCTTTTGGAAAAGGAACTGGAAGTTCATAATAGAGACGGTATATCCAGAGAAGAATTACTGGAGATCATCGATCAATATGATGCCCTCATCGTAAGAAGTGTAACCAAAGTAAACGAAGAACTGATTAAGAGGGCCAGTCGGCTAAAAGTGGTAGGTAGGGCAGGTAATGGTATTGATAATATAGATGTTGAGGTATGTACCCGTTATGGGGTTATTGTAGCCAATACCCCGGACAGCAATACCATCTCAGCGGCAGAACAGACCATAAGCCTTTTGCTTTCTTCCATCAGGAATACAGCCTGGGCCAATACCTTCTTAAAAGGTGGTACCTGGGACCGCAAACCTTTTAGAGGGGTAGAATTATATGGGAAAACCGTGGGAATAGTGGGACTGGGAAGAATAGGATCTATGGTTGCTACCCGGCTCAAGGCTTTTAATATGAAAGTCATTGCTTACGATCCCTATATATCCGATGAGAGATTTGAGCGTTACGGGGCGGAGAAGAAAAACACTCTGGAAGAATTAGTTCGAGAAGCAGATTTTATAACTGTGCATACCCCCCGCAATGAAGAGACCATGCATATGATCGATGAAAGGATTTTAGAACTGGCTAAAGATGGAGTTAGGCTGGTTAACTGTGCCCGGGGGGGGATCATCAAAGAGGAAGCCATATTGAAAGGACTTGAATCAGGCAAGGTAGCTTCCGCTGGATTAGATGTGTTTGAAATAGAGCCCGCCCGGGACAATCCTTTATTTAAGCACAATAATGTGGTGGTAACTCCCCATTTGGGTGCTGATACCTTTGAAGCCCAGAAGCGAGTAGGAGAAAATATCGCTGAACAGGTTATCATGGCTTTACGGGGCGAAATAGTGCCCAATGTAGTAAATTTACCCACCATGCTGGGAGAAGAGTTGGAATATTTGAAACCATATATTTCCCTGTCCGAGAAGATGGGCAGTGTCTATTATCAACTGACTCGCAACCCCATCAGCCGGGTGGAACTAATTTACAGTGGACCTATCACCCGTAACGAGACAGAGATACTGACGGTAGCCTTTTTGAAGGGTTTATTACATCCGGTGATGGATGATAAGGTTAATTACGTTAATGCCAAATTGATTGCAGAAGAAAGAGGTATAAAAATCTTCGAGCGCAAGGAAGAGACCAGCAACCGAAGATATAAAAACACAGTAGAAGCACGGGTATTTAACCACAACTTTAATCTGAACCTGGTAGGGACCCTGTCCCGGGCTCGCCAGCCGCTCTTGGTAGAGATAAATGATTATGAAACCGAAAACAACCTGGAGGGGTACATCCTCTTGGTGGAAAACGAAGATCGTCCCCGCATAATAGGGCCCTTCGCCACCGCCCTGGGAGATCATGGGGTAAATATTGCATCCATGAAAGTGGCCCGTAAAACCAAGGGTGAAATTTCTATTATGCTGATTAATGTTGATAATGAAGTTGAAGAAGAAGTACTGGCAGAACTGGAAAAACTGGATGGGATAAAAGCCAGGCCCAAATTACTATATTTTTAGCCCTATAAACTAAATGGGTTAGCATTAGACAAGGCAGTAGAGGAGGGATTATCTTGTTAGATGCCAAGCAGATTAGAGCCAATCCCGAGCAAGTAAAAGAGCAGCTGGAGAAAAGAGGAGTCGCTGGAGTACTGGATGGATTTCTGCGCTTGGATGAAGAGCGGCGCCAAATCCTAGGCCAGGTGGAAGAAATGAAAAGCTTTCGCAATTCAGCTTCCCAGGAGGTAGGACGCTTAAAAAAATCAGGGCAGGAAGCTACTGAATTGATGGAGAAAGTCAGACAGATTGGACAGCAGATTAAAATCCTGGATGAACAGTTAAAAGAGACCGAGGAGAAGATAGAGACTATATTGCTAAATATCCCCAACCTGCCTCATTCTTCAGTACCGGTGGGGGAGGATGAAAGCAGCAATATAGAAATAAGACGCTGGGGAGAACCCCGTCAATTTGAATTCGAGCCCTTAGCCCACTGGGATATCGGAGTGAATTTAGATATATTGGACTTTGAAAGGGCAGCCAAACTATCCGGTGCCAGATTCACTGTTTATAAAGGGGCTGGAGCCAGGCTGGAAAGAGCGGTTATTAACTTTTTTCTGGACCTTCACACCGGGGAACATGGATATCGAGAAATATTACCGCCTTTTATGGTAAGTGCTGATTGTATGCAAGGAACGGGTCAGCTACCCAAGTTTGCCGAGGATATGTTTAAGCTGGACGGTAGAGAAATGTATCTGGTTCCAACTGCCGAAGTCCCTTTAACCAACCTGTATCGGGAGGAAATTATTGGAGCAGGACAATTGCCCATCTATCTGACCGCTTATACTCCCTGCTTTCGGGCCGAAGCCGGGTCCCACGGACGGGATACCCGGGGGGTTATCAGGCAGCATCAGTTTAATAAGGTAGAACTGGTAAAAATAGTTGAAGCAGAAAATTCATATGAGGAATTGGAAAAGCTGACCAAAGATGCGGAGAAGGCACTCCAACTGCTGGGCCTGCCTTATCGGGTAATGTTGTTAAGTAGTGGTGACATGGGATTTTCCGCCGCAAAAACCTATGATCTGGAAGTCTGGATGCCCAGCTATAATGAGTATAAGGAAATTTCCAGCTGTTCCAATTGTGAAGATTTCCAGGCTCGCCGGGCTAATATCAGGTATCGGCCTGCTCCCAAAGCCAAGCCTCAATTTGCTCATACCTTAAATGGTTCAGGGGTAGCGGTAGGGAGGACGGTAGCGGCTATTTTGGAAAACTACCAGCAGGAAGACGGCTCGATACTGATTCCAGAAGTTTTGAGGTCCTATATGGGAGGCCTGGAAGTGATCCAAGCCTAGTCAATGCATAAAAGCAAAGGGTTAATAGAAGCTTACTTAACCTAAGTGAGCGAAGCGAAACAAGATTGTGGTCCTGGATGGGCTTCCTTAGCCCGACTGAGCGCAGCGAAACAAGATTGTGGTCCTGAGGGGCTAAAAACCAGACTTGTTTATTGACATAGAAATAGCCGTGTGCTATACTTTCATTTGCATTGAATCTCAAAAATGCATCCTTCGCGATGGAGGGGTGTCCGAGCGGTTGAAGGAGGCGGTCTTGAAAACCGTTGAACCTTTGCGGGTTCCGTGGGTTCGAATCCCACCTCCTCCGCCATTATATAAAAAGTCACGGAGAGATGGCCGAGTAGGCTGAAGGCGCTCGCCTGCTAAGCGAGTAAGCGGCTAATAACTGCTTCGAGGGTTCGAATCCCTCTCTCTCCGCCATTTAATAAAAGCAAAACCCGATGGATTTGGATGCATAAATGAATCAATAAGCGCCCGTAGCTCAGCTGGATAGAGTGACAGGCTACGAACCTGGAGGTCGGGGGTTCGAATCCCTCCGGGCGTGCCATATTTATATTGCTGACTAAAAAGCAATAAAGGAAAACCTTGGGGTTTTCCTAATTTACTGTTAAAACCCCAGAAAACATGCGCCCGTAGCTCAGTAGGATAGAGCAACGGTTTCCTAAACCGTGTGCCAGGGGTTCGAGTCCCTTCGGGCGCACCATATGGTGGTGATTCCCATAAAGAGGGATGAAGAATATATGGGCCTTGCACTGGAATTGGCTTGCCAAGCTGGCGAAAAGGGTGAAATTCCAGTAGGAGCAGTTGTAGTGCTTGAGGATGAAATAATTGCCCGAGCCTACAACGAGAAAGAACTACGACAGGATGCTACTGCCCATGCAGAATTACTGGCTTTGCAGCGGGCAGCTGAAAATACCGGCAGTTGGCGTTTGAACCTTGCCACATTATATACTACCCTGGAACCCTGTCCCATGTGTGCCGGAGCTATGGTGAACGCCCGCTTGGGCAGGTTGGTGTATGCAGTTCGAGACCCTAAGGCGGGAGCTGCTGGAACCGTTCTGGATATTGTCAGAACCCCGGGCTTGAATCATCAGGTTCAGGTTAAGGAGGGAGTATTGCGGGAAGAAGCTGCCCAACTACTAAGCAAGTTTTTTGATAATTTAAGGAGAGATGGCCGAGCTGGCCGAAGGCGCTCGACTCGAAATCGAGTAGGCGGCTAATCACCGCCTCGTGAGTTCGAATCTCACTCTCTCCGCCAGAAAAACAAGCAATATCAAGCATAAATACAATTGAATAGTCTATGGAGAGGTGGCTGAGTATGGCTGAAGGCGCTCGATTGGAAATCGAGTAGGGGGTTAATAGCTCTCTCGCGGGTTCGAATCCCGCCCTCTCCGCCATTAACGAATTAGCAAGGGGTTTCAGGCTTAGAGCTGGAACCTCTTTTTTGCTGCCCTTAGCTAAAGGGGGAGCCCTATACATATACATCTCATGAATTGCCCATGAATAAAAAGGGAATGAATATTATGGTATTATAATTAAGAGAATATCTGAGGAGGTTGATCTAGCATGGGCTTCTTTAAGCAGGGCAGCATAATGGAGGGTCTAAGGACTGAATATCCAGAAAAATTTACCTCGGCAGATAAAGCGTTTAAGAATATTCAACGTGGAAACAAGATATATATCGGGACCGCAGCTGGCGAGCCAAAACACCTGGTAAGATCTTTGATGGAATATTTAAACCAGAATCCACAGGCCTTTTTTGATGTTGATATATATCATGTATGGACTCTGCTGGATGACAGCGATGTTTTTTTTGAGAAATATAAGCGTAATTTTAGAATCAAGTCCTTTTTTATAGGAGATACCAATAGAGATGCCATCAATAAAGGAGATGCTGATTACACTCCTGTTTTTACCTCCCGTATACCCAATTTGTTCGAACGCAAAGTTTTTCCCATTGATATCGCTTTGGTTCAGGTCTCTCCACCAGATGAGCACGGATATTTTAATTTAGGGGTAGGGGTTGATATTACTAAAGCCGCCGTAGAAAACGCCGGACTGGTAATAGCTCAGGTCAATTCCTATATGCCGAGAGTTCATGGAGATGGATTCATCCATATAAATGACATAGACTACATTATTCCTTATGATGAACCTTTGCCTGAGTATGATTTTGGGAAAGAAAGCGAAATAGCCTTACAAGTCGGCCGGTATGTGGCCAGTTTAGTCCGGGACGGGGATACTCTTCAGATAGGTTATGGCCATATTCCATTGGGTGTATTATCCTGTCTGAGCCATAAAAGACACCTGGGTATACATACCGATCTCATAACCGATGCTATTGTCGATTTAATAAAAAAAGGGGTTATTGATAATAGCAAAAAAAGCATAAACAAGGGAAAAACCATTGGAACCTACTGCTTGGGCAGTAAGCAAACCTATGACTTTGTTAACAACAATCCCTCGATTGAGCTCAGAAGAATAGACTATGTAGATAATCCTATGACCATAGCTCGACATAACAAGATGACGGCTATAAATACCGTGCTGCAGATGGACCTGACCGGGCAAGCATCAGCCGAAACCCTGGGCAGTGTCTTTTATAGCGGGATTACTGGATTCGCCAATTTTATCCGGGCTACCCTGCTGGCTAAACAGGGGAAAATCATCATAGCCATGAAATCCACAACCAGGAATGGGGAGGTTTCCAAAATAGTACCAACTTTGACCAAGGGCGCCGGGGTAAGTCTGCATCGTGGTGATGTGCAATATATAGTAACCGAATACGGCATAGCCTACCTGCAAGGTAAGAATCTGCGGGAACGAGCTATGGAATTAATAGCCATTGCCCACCCCAAGTTCAGGCCCTGGCTTATTGAAGAAGCCAAAAAGCTGAATCTGATTGACCAGAAACAGAAATTCGTTCCCGGACCCAGAGGGAAATACATGGAAGAATATGAAGCACATAGAACCACCAAAACCGGCTTGGAGCTATTGTTAAGGCCTATCAGAATCAGCGATGAGACCCGGGTGCGGGAATTCTTTAATTCCCTTTCCGATAAAAGTTTGTATTTAAGATTTTTTACCCCCCGGGCTTATGTTCCCCATGAAAGCCTGCAGGATATTATTACTGTAGATAATGCCAAAGGGGTATCGATTTTGGCCATAATTCAGGGAGAAGAGGATGACTATGAACAGGTGGTAGGGTTGGGACAATACTTCATAAATGATAGCGATTATTCAGCCGAGGTCAGTTGTGCCACTAGTGATAATTACCAGAACAATGGAATAGCTTCGGCATTGCTCACTCATTTAAGCTATTTGGCTCAGAAAAATGGATTGCTGAGCTTTACCGCCTCGGTCTTGGCGGAAAACCGGTCTATGGTTCGGGTACTGAAAAATATAGGCTTTGTTCATAAGAGTTCCTCTGAAGGAGTTATAGAACTGGAAAAACTGTTCTAAGGCCAGGATAATTTATTCTAAAGGCCAACTAAGGGCAGGATAGAAACCACTTTAATAAAATCCGCTTGTTTAGCTCTGGGGAAGAGATTATGATAAAAAGGGAGATAAAAAGCGGCAGAGAAAAACGCCGGGTGGATTTATGCCACTGATAAGGGGATAATATGCAAACACTAAAAGAAAAAATATTAACAGAAGGCAAAGTACTCAGCAACGATATTCTTAAGGTAGATAACTTCCTTAACCATCAATTGGATGTTGATTTTATAAATGAAATCGGGCGGGAATTTGCTCGACGATTCAAAGAAGAGGAGATAAGCAAAATTCTAACCATAGAGGCCTCGGGGATTGCAGTAGCAGCCCTTACTGCCCAGTACTTTAAAGTGCCGGTGGTATTTGCCAAGAAAGCTGAATCCAAAAATTTGGATGAAGAGGTTTATAAAAGTGAGGTTTTTTCCTTTACCAAGGATAAGAATTATTCCATTATGGTCTCCAAAAAGTATCTAAACCCGGAGGATCGAGTATTGATAATTGATGATTTTTTGGCCAATGGCCGAGCTGCCCTGGGACTGAAGGATATAGTGGAACAGGCGGGAGCCCGGTTGGTGGGCATTGGCATTGTGATTGAAAAAGGATTTCAATCCGGGGGCAAGATTCTGCGAAAATCCGGGATCCGGGTGGAATCACTGGCCATAATCAATACTATGTCACCCGGACATATCGTATTTCAGGATTAAATTCCTGCAGCCAAGGGAAATTATTCATTTGCGCAGATCACATTTTCGTGTTAAAATTGGCCTCTAGGCAATACTTAAAGAACTTGAAAGAAAGCCTGGTAATAGTAAAATATAATTGAGTAATTAAAATTGCCGTGCTAGACGGGGAATTAGCGGTGCCTTGTAACCTGCAACCCGCTGCAGCAGGGTCGAATTCCTGTGCTGAGGGTATATCTTGTAAGGTCCGGCTTGAATAAGTGGCGTTGATGCTTGGGTCCTTCGCAATGAGACATCTCGAACCGTGTCAGGTCCGGAAGGAAGCAGCACTAAGGGATCCATCTTGTGTGACGAAGGGGAGCCTGGGTGGAGTTAACTGTTTAAGTAACGCTTGGAAGGTATATTCGAAGCCGGGTGCACGGCAATATATTTTAATAAATAGTAGAAGACAAGCAGGTGTACGGGGTATAGCTGCTATTTTTGTATTTATTTCCCCGGCCCAACTTATATTTGACCGGGGCAGGAGCTATCATAGGAGCGATGGACCATATTTGAATTTTCAAGCAGGAAAAGCTTTATAGCAACCGAAATAAGATAATAAGTGCTTATAAACAGAAAGGAAGTTTAATATGGCGTATTTGGCATTATATAGAGCATGGAGACCACAAATATTCCGCGATGTAGTGGGGCAGGAACAAATTGTGACTGCTTTGCAAAATGCCCTGGCCCAAAATCGGCTGACCCACGCTTATTTGTTCTCAGGCCCCAGGGGTACCGGCAAAACCAGTGTTGCTAAAATAATTGCCAAAGCCGTTAACTGTCTTGAGCCAAAAGAAGGAGAACCCTGCAATGAGTGCAGTTCCTGCAAGGATATCAAGCAGGGTAATTTCATGGATGTAGTAGAAATCGATGCTGCTTCCAATCGTGGTATTGATGAGATTCGAGAATTAAGGGAAAAAGTAAGAATAATGCCGGCTCAGGGAAATAAAAAAGTGTATATTATTGATGAAGTACATATGTTGACTACAGAAGCATTTAATGCCCTCTTAAAAACCTTGGAAGAGCCCCCGGAATCAGTTATATTTATTCTAGCCACCACTGAATTACAAAAAATACCGGCTACCATAGTATCACGCTGCCAAACCTACCAATTCCGCAGGATTACCGTAAAGGAGATAAAGCAGCGACTGGAGCAAGTGGCGGCTGCCAATGGCATTGAAATCAGCCCGGAAGCGCTGGACCTTATAGCTCGCCGCTCCAATGGGGGATTAAGAGATGCCTTGAGCATTCTGGACCAGATATATTCTTACCAGGGTTCAGTAATTGACAAAAAGCACGTCTTGGACGTACTGGGTTTGGTGGATGATGCTTTTATGGCCGAGCTGATTGATGCTTTGCTGGCCAATGATGCCGGCAAAGTGATAAGATTAGTCAATACCGCGTTGGAGCAGGGTAAAGAGACCGGACAAATAGCCCGGGAGTGTGTGGTATATTTAAGGGAGTTGCTTTTGTATCTGGTTCTGGGAGAAAAGGCGCAAGAGATTTCTTCCTATCAAATTCCCCGGGAGATTCTAAAAGATCAAAAAGAGAAAGCCCAGGCCGGGAACCTGCTGCAGGCCTTGCGAAAAATGATGGATACTGCTGACCGCTTACGCTTTAGTGAGGGAAATCGCTTCCAGTTGGAGCTGGGCTTCTTGGAGATAGCCCAAATACTGAGTCAGGTAGAGAAATCTGTTCCATCTTTGGAGCAGACCGCAGCAAAGCCGGAATTGGCTCCAGCCGGAAAAAATAGCAAAAAAATAGAAGCCCGGGATGGCCTGTGGAAAAAGATTCTATTTAAAGTGAAAGAAAAACGGATACCTACTCATGCCCTGTTATCCCAGGGCAGCCTTTTGGGAATAAGAGAGGGTATCCTCTTCATCGGATACAAAAAGAAATATAAGTTTCATAAGGAGAGAATGGAAGAGCCGGCTAACCGGGAAATACTACAAATGGCAATCCAAGAGATACTGGGACAAGATCTGCAAATAACGTTTATTTTTATGGAAGACGAACAGTATAATGATATTGTTGTAAAAAAGGCCATAGAAATTTTTGGAGAAGAAATAATCGAGTTAAAAGATTAAGGAGGAAGTAATATGCGCTTTAACCCTGGCGGAGGAGCCAATATTAACAAAATGATGAAAGAAGCAAAAAAAATCCAAGCCCGCATTGCCGAAATGCAACAAGAACTAGAAAATCGGGAATTCGAAGCTTCTTCGGGAGGTGGAGCAGTTGTAGCCAAGGTCAGCGGAAAGCAGCAGCTAGTATCTTTGAAAATACTGCCGGAAGCAGTGGATGTAGACGATATTGAAATGTTGGAAGATATGATACTGGCTGCGGTTAATGAAGCAATTAAAGTTTCCCAGGAAACAGTGTCCCAGGAGATGGCTAAAATAACCGGGGGCTTAAACATACCGGGCATTTAAGCTAGTGGGGAAAATTGGGTATTAAAGATTGATTCCATGATAACAGGAGGTCATTAGAGTTGAAACTGGCCCAATCCCTTCAGGTGTTAATAGATGAATTATTGAAACTGCCGAGCATAGGACCCAAATCAGCTCAAAGGCTGGCTATGTTTATATTAAAATTACCTGATGATGAGGCCAGACAACTGGCATTTTCTATAATAGATGCTAAAAGAAAAGTGTTTCCATGTCCGAACTGTGGATATCTAACCGAGACCAGCCCCTGTGACATATGTATTGATCCCCATAGAGATGATACCCTTTTGTGTATAGCAGAAGGGGTAAGCGATGTTATGGCCATAGAAAGAACTGGTTTTAATGGCCGCTATTTTGTACTCAACAAGGAGTTCACCTTGTTAAAGGGGAGCGATATTGATCAAATAGATGTGAAGACCCTGCAGGAGCGAATTGCCCAAGGAGGGATACAGGAAGTCTTGCTGGCTCTAAATCCGGATATTGATGGAGAAGTGCTGGCCCGTTACCTGGCCAGGGTAATCAATCCCTATGGAGTTAAAGTGACTCGCTTAGCCCATGGCCTGCCTGTAGGTGGAGACATCGAATATACGGATGAAATAACCCTGAAAAAAGCCATAGAAGGCAGAAAGGAAATCTAACATAAAACCTGCCCGGCCGGCATAGATTTTAAATAAACCTCGAATCTATTCGGCCAGGGGGGGAGTTTTTATGGCTTTATGTTCCAGCATATGGAGCAAGGCCTGCAGTTTATTTAACTTAAAAGAAAATGAACTGCGGCCAGATCAGGATTTTTCGGAGGAGTATTTGATACAGCAGGCTCATGATGAGCTGCGTCAAGCTCAAAACTTGTTTGCTCATTTGGAGGAAACCGATATGGTCGACTATGCTATTTATAAAATAAAGGCCGCAGAAAAGCACTATGATTATCTATTAAAAAGAATTAAGCAGAAGGAAGGCAATACACTGAGGGGATAAGAAAACTCATCATTGTAAGGAGAGATAGTCATGGAAGTCATTAATGTGGTAATTGCCGCTTTATTCACCTTGGTAATATTATACTTTATAGCACAATTGTTTCTTAAACCAATAAAGCTATTATGGAAAGTAGTATTTAATTCCGCGGTGGGATTGATCATATTGCTGCTGATTAATGTAGTTGGGGCATCTTTTTCTTTTATGATCCCGGTTAACCTCATTACGGTTTTAATAGCTGGTTTTCTAGGTATACCAGGTGTCTTGCTATTAATATGTTTTCAGCTTTTTGTGGTGTAGAATGCCCTCTACAGAAGCAGTTTAGATCTCAATTAATACCAGAAAAAAAAGAGGCTGTTAAGGCCTTTATTTTTTGTTATATTTTTAAGGCGGACAGGCATCATAAAGCTATATATTGAATTCTTGGCAGCAGTAAAGTTCGGTCTGAAGCATAGCCGGGTATATTATATCACAAACTTTAAATGTGAGTAATATTTCTTCAAATAAGATAAATATTGACGCATAATTCGGTACAGCATTATACTATATATAATCATCAGGTCTGAAGAGAATTGACCGGGGAGGTGGAATAGAATTGAAGTGAAGCGAAAAGAGAGAGTCTTGGAAGCGTATGTGGGAGAGTATGCCAGTGGCAAAAGTGAGATTGCCATCAACCGAGCATTAGAACTAAAGAAACTTCAACACCAAGTAACCCTGGTGGATTTGGATATAGTAGAGCCTTTCTATACTCTCAGACCAATAAAAGAAGAACTGGAAAGCTATGGATTGAATATCATTGCCTATTCCAGAAAAGATAGTTTTGGTTTAGGGGAGACTGGAGCTATGTTAAATCCTCAAGCACGCTGGGCCTTGAGAGTAGAGGGAGATGTAATATTTGATGTGGGTTATGGGGTACATGGAGCCAAAACACTTAATTTGGTGGAGGGAGCAAAAGAAGCCGGGATAAGGATTATGGCAGTAATAAACTACATGCGTCCGATGACCAACTCACTTGAGCGAATAAAGGATTATATTAAAGAGTTGGGTACCGTACATGCCATAGTAGCCAACACCCACTTGGGTGATGAGACTACTTTGGATATAATAATAAAAGGCAACCTGGAAATATTTGCAGCAGCCAGAGAGATGGATATACCTATTGCGTATATTGCGGTAGAAGAAAAGTATAGAGAATTTATTAATAGGGAGGAGTTTTTAGTACCGGTGAAGTTTATAAACAGATATATGCCGGCTGCCATTTGGTAGCTTTTACTTTTCGATATTACCGGCTATAGGTCTTATCTGACTGCCAAAAATAGTTTCTTTGGTTTTTAGAATGGGAGGTGCGCAAATTAAATGGATAATATAATAGGCGAACCAAAAAAGGCATTTATGACAGGAAATGAAACAGTTGCCTGGGCTTGTCTGGCGGCAGGCGCTGATATTATGTTTGGATATCCTATAACTCCTCAAAACGAGGTTATGCATTATTGGACTCGTCTGGCTCCAAAATATAATAGAGGCTTTTTACAAACAGAAGACGAATTGTCAGCTGGATTCACTACCTGTGGGGCGGTGCAAGCCGGGAAAAAAGCATTTACGGCTACAGCCGGCCCGGGAAATGTATTAATGCAAGAACCTTTTGGAATGGCAGAAGCCATGAGATTGCCCTTATTAGCAGTAATACAGCAGCGCGGAGGGCCATCTTCGGGTACAGTAGTGTATTCCCAACAAGAAGTGACTCTAACCACCTATGGAGGCAATGGTGAAGGCCACAGAATAGTCTATTCCACAGCCACCCATCAGGAAATCTACGATTATGTAATCAAGGGTTTTAATACGGCGTGGAAATATCGTTTTCCCACCTTTATATTAGGGGATGGTTATCAAGCCAAAATGAGAGAACCACTGGAAATGTATGATCCAAAGGATAAGGGGATAGAAATGACCCCAGCCTACCCGCTTATTGGGGTTCCAGGCCAAATAGGGAAAGATAGGGAACCTCAGCATTTGTGTAATATATACAGCCTGGAAGAAGAATTATATGATGTAGTGATGAAAGTAGCAGCCGAATATGAAGCAATTGCTCCTGGATTAGTGGAATATGAATCCAAATACTGTGAAGGTGCAGAAATAATCATAGTTTCACATGGAGTAGTTTCAAGAGCTGCTGACGATGCGGTAAAAATATTACGGAACCAGGGAATAAAGGCCGGTTACTTCAGGCCCATCACCTTAAGACCCTTTCCCCAACAGCAATTGCGGCAGTGTATTGCACAAAGTAACGCTAAACAATTGTTGATAGCTGAATCTGCCTATGGACAGCTGGAAAGGTTGATCAAACAAGAAATATACGGAGAAACTATTAAAATAGATAATTTGTTTATGCCCGGAGTAGGAATAATTGACTTTGACATCATTAATAAAGTCAAGAGCATTATATAGGGCAGGAAAGGAGGTCACAAAAGAATGGCAATGCTTGCCCCAGCAACACCCAAATCATGGTATCTACCGTCCAAACCACACAAATTCTGTCCCGGTTGTGGGCATGGAATAACCTTAAAAGCCCTGGGAGAAGCGATAGATGAATTAGGCATACAGCAGAATACAATTTTTGGCTGTGATATAGGTTGTTCCCTTTTAGCCTGGAATTTTTTTGCTTGCGATAGTACCCAAACCCACCACGGCAGAACCACCCCGGTTATGGTTGGAATAAAAAGAGCCCGTCCAGAATTGATAAGCATAGGATATATGGGGGATGGTGGAGGATATTCTATTGGCTCCCAACACCTTTTGAATTCAGCGGTACGTAATGAGAAGGTTACCCTGATATTGGTTAACAACACTAATTACGGAATGACGGGAGGACAGATGGCTCCTACTACCCTGCCAGGTCAGATTACCGAAACCAGTCCCTACGGTAGGGATGTAGAAGCTACCGGATACCCCACCCGAGGCCCCGAATTTATTGCGGAGTTAACTCCCGAAGGAGCTTATGTGGCTAGAGCTACCGTTTCCAAATACAAACAACTGCGCAGGTTTATCCGTAACGCCATAAGAAATCAGATGGAAGGGAATGGATTCTCCTTTGTGGAAGTACTATCAACCTGTCCCACCAATTGGAGAACCAATGCCCAACAAACCTGGAACTTCCTGGAAGAGAAAATGGAAGAGTATTTCCCAGTGGGAGAAATAAAAAATCCCCTAGGAAAGGGGGATAAATAATGTCCTTAATCAGAATAGCACTGGCCGGAGAAGGCGGACAGGGAGTTCAATCAGTTGCCGAGATATTAACCGAAGCTGCCTATAATGAAAACCAACAGACAATATACATTCCCAACTTTGGCCTGGAGCAGAGAGGCGGAGTGTCCATAGCTTTTATCCAATTTAGTGATAAACGCATTGGCGCTCCTAAATTCAATAAAGCCGATGCGGTTATTGCCTTAAGCGGCCGAGCCATTGGCAGGACAGCAGGATATTCTGATCAAAATACCTTGTTCGTGTATGACAGTGGATTTGATTTTGATAAAGAAGAATTACCTAAGGAGGCCAAAAAAATAATAGCCCTTCCGGCAGTAGATACCGCTAACCGGGTGCTCCACCCCAAGGTATTCAATATAATCATAATGGGTGCAGTGATAGGATTAACCAAGGTAGTAAGTTTTGAGGCCGCCAAGAAAGCCCTGGAGCATAAACTGGGTCATAAATTTGAAAACAACCCGGATCTGAGAGACTTGAATTACAGAGCACTTGAAATAGGGAAAGAGATGGCAGAAAAATCTTTGCAGGAAGAGGTGGATAATAATGGTTAAAGAGTTTAAGGCATTATCCATCCCCATGGAAAAAGCTAACTTCCATATATTCCCGGAATATTGTAAGGGCTGCGGTTTATGTAAAGAGAAATGTCCCAATGATGTTCTGCGCTGGTCTGAACGACTAGGATTATACGGAACACCGGCGGTAGAACCAAAAGATGAAGAGAGTTGTATAGCTTGTATGATATGTGAAATGGTTTGCCCTGACTGCGCCATATATATAGAAAGAAAACCAAAAAAGAAGGTAAAGGCTGGTGGATAAAACAGACTACTGTTCTAGCTGCTAGCAATAAACCCCCTATGATATATTATAGGGGGTTTATTAACGCTTGAGGCTGGCTGTGGTCTCCTGTTCCCGAGATGGCAGGTAAAACAATAGGAGCAGGGAGAGGTGCGATGTGTGTCACCTACCTGTTCCTTAGGGTGACAGCATTAACCGGGTACTCTGAATAGGCAGTTGCCAAATGGAAAGGTACAGTTTATAATAAATATGCTCGAAAAAAGCAGTATTATTCATCCCAGCAAAAAAAGAATAGTTCTTCTTGACAATTAAGCTAGTGGATGATAATATAAATTTTGCGCGTGGCGGGAAGCCAAAGCGCAACGGATCTGATAAAACTGAACAGCAAGACTAAAGTGCGGAGAAGATTGGGACTGGTATTTTAGTAA
>JAAYNQ010000010.1 GCA_012520725.1 Syntrophomonadaceae bacterium
CTGGCTCCAGGGGCTAATCCTTTACACGGCCGGGAAGAGCATGGGGCTTTGGCTGCTTTAAACTCGGTAGCCGCCCTGGAATATCGCCATGCCCGGGACGGAATATCCTTCACCTTCTCCACCGTACCTTCAGCCCTGGGCACCAGCAAAAAAGAGCAGGTCTCCAACCTGACTGCCTTGCTAAATGCCTATTTCCAGCAGGATGCTCATCATATCAATGTTAATGTGCTAAAACTGGAAACCCTGCAGGAAGCCATGGAACACCCGGAAAAATATCCGGATCTGACCATAAGGATTTCCGGATATGCAGTCCATTTCATCAAACTCACCCGGGAACAGCAAGAAGAGGTAATCATGCGCACCTTTTTTAAGAGGATGTAGAGCTATGTTAGGCCGGATTCACTCCATTGATACCTTCTCTACTTTGGATGGCCCAGGAATTAGAACGGTTATTTTTATGCAGGGTTGTGGCCTTAGATGCAAGTACTGCCACAACCCCGACACCTGGAGTCGGGAAAACCCCAGTTCCAAAAACTATACGGTGGAGGCCTTAATGGATATCATTATTAAGATGCGCCCCTATTTTCAAGCCAGCGGAGGAGGTATTACCTTTAGCGGAGGTGAACCACTTCTGCAACACGCTTTCATAAAAGAAGTATTTATCCGCTGCCGGGAAATGGGGATATCTACCGCTTATGACTCTTCCCTCTACGTGTCAAGCCGAATCGTAGAAAAGTTGATGGATTATACTGATCTGGTCCTGGCCGATATTAAACACATGAACCCCCAGCGCAGCCTGGAACTGGTGGGAGTACCCAATGATTTGAATTTGGCTAATATAAGCTTAATCAATCAAAAACAAATTCCCATTTGGATACGTTATGTGGTGGTACCAGGATGGACCGATGGAATTGAGGAAGTAGAAGCAATGGCTGCTTTTATCGCCCCTTTGTCCTGGGTAAAGCGGGTGGATCTCCTTCCTTATCATAGCCTGGGCCGGCACAAGTGGGATATCCTGGGCCTGCCGTATGAATTGGAGGAACTGCGTCCGCCTCCACAAGAAAAGATGCTGGAACTGAAACAAATAGTAGAAGAGCGAAGTAAAAAAAAGGTAGTAGTACACGATTGATATTCCCAAGTAATTCCAAACCCTGTGCCATCACCCCCATAGTAAAGCACCCGGTTAACTCCAAAACCGGGTGCTCTTATATAATCCCATTTGCTTTATATAGTAAAACTCAAGATGGCAGAAAGGGAACTGTTGTCAGGACCTCCGCTTTCCATGGGAATAAAGCTAATTTGCACACTATATCGTCCCGGGGGGAGCAATTGTCCGGATTTATCCTTCATATCCCATACCACCTGTCCGCTCAGGAATTCCCCGGCTGCAAAGGTTTTGGCAACGATGGCCTGGGTAAACATCATGTCATCTGAATAGCGATACACTTCCTGCCCCAATCTGTCTGTAACCACTACCTCGTAGATTTGTCCCGAAGCAAAAGTTAAATCCTGGCTTTCTCCCGATCTGTTAACCAATTTAAAATCAAATTTGATATTTTCTTCCTGTTTGACCAACTCAGCATCCACATAAAACGCCTCAGCTGCAATCATACTCTCCAACCTGCTGGTAAGTACCAGGGCTTCTGCATAGGTCAAGTCATCCTTGGGATGCATTAAATTATCCCCCCTGCCTTTCAACAGTCCCTTACTGTAAGCGAACATAATATTTCTGGTGTAATCTGGATTGATCTGGGCAAAATCCTCAAAAGGTACCAGGGCTATGAAGAAAACCTGATCCAGATTTATACCAGTACGATCCGAAAAAAGATCTACCATCTTGCTGACTATCTCTTCCCTGCTGCCATGCTTCAATTCCAAAGCCGAGTTCATAGTACACTTCATCAAGCTTTCCATGGCATCTGCACTGATATAATCATCCAGATTGTACTCCCCCAGGACCTGGTTGACGGCATAACGAGTCTGCAATTGATCGGCATAAGTCTGAGCCCAATGGATTTGGCCATCTGCCCGGGCGGGAAACGGAGACAGCAAAGCCACCACCAAAATCAAGCTCAATAAAACAGCGGCGAATTTTCTCATTAGCTAACCTCCTCCATGCCATTAGATTTAGCTTTACTCATAATACGTCGCCTCCCACATGCTACTTACAGTGTAGCTGAACAACCGGCTGATGAATTTAGCCTGCTGCCCAAATAAACCTATGCTGTGATTCACCCGCTACTTTTTCTTAATCAGTCAACCATGAAATGGAATATTAATCCCCTGCGAGCGCTGTATTCGTGGGTCTGGATACATAAATAAGCGTGCCGGATTTGGCATTCCTCCTAATCAAGCTCAGAAAATAAATCTTTCAATTGCTTATATACCCTTCACGCTTCCACTTGTACAGCATTCTAAACCGTACCACGCTACCTTAAGAGTTGTTTTGATATCTGGATAAATATAGGAATCATCATAAACCCATCATAACACATATAAGAACAAGTGCTACGAATTTCATTCATCAAAAACGGACAATTCCCTTTACCTATCCTAATTCTTGCTGCCCCCTCAGCCAATTATGACTAATAAATTTCAAAAACCGGGTAATTACGGGTAATTATTTAAGTGTTATAATTAGGTAGAAAAAATATATAATATGGCCTGGGAGGAAAATACAATGGATTATCCACAATTTGATTACAGCAAAACGGTCATGGGAGCCCTGGGCATAGAAATGCTTGAATTCAGCCCTGAGAGAGTAGTGGCAGTGATGCCAGTGACCTGGAAAACCCATAATCCCTATGGTACTCTGCATGGAGGAGTATCGGTGGTAATGGCAGAAACCGTTGCTTCCGCCGGCAGTTACCTTTTCATCGATCATCAAAAGCAAAGTGCAGTTGGCCTGGAAATCAATGCCAACCATATAAAAAGTGTAGCCCAAGGCATGGTTAAAGCCACAGGTAAACCAGTTCATATAGGTAAAAAAACTATAGTCTGGGAAATCCATATTGTAGATGAAACAGAAGATCTAGTATGTATTTCCCGTTGCACCATGGCAATTCTGGATAAAAGCAAAAACGAGATAAGTAATAAATAGTACCGGCCCTTCACCCTAATATGGAGACAAATCAGGAGTAAGCTTTGACTCACCATAATAATGGGGCCAGGTTGGCAAACCTGACCCCGTTTCTAGAAGATAAAAAAATGCGGATCCATAATAATTTCTCCGATATAGCTTTCCAAGTCACCACTAAAGCCTCTTGCCATGTCATCATTGCTGTCAATTGAATCCGGCTTCATTCTCTGATTCCTGAAATCTTGATGAGTCATGCTGAATTACCCGCTTTCTTTTTTCATCTAGCTTGCGTAATTCTTGCCCCTTTATACCAGAGATTCTGGGTCTATAATTTAACTGTTTGACAATTTTTACAACGAAGGGTAGCTGTTTGCTAAAAGCGATATTATACAACTTGCTATGCTCAAATATCAGTCACCAGATTTGGTATAATCCATCTGCCCGTTTCCTGCTAACTAAATTTCAGCGAAAAGATCTGCTATTACTAGCTCAAGGCCATCAAAAGCCGATGATTTTATAATATCTCCTTCATTAATAATGTTTAGTTTATCAATATCTCTATCTTCATTAAAAGAGTATTGCATAATACTTCTGCTACCCAGGTCCACAATCCAGTACTCACGAACCCCGCTTTTCATATACAATTGCAATT
The DNA here is from genome assembly GCA_012520725.1 of Syntrophomonadaceae bacterium. Classification (GTDB taxonomy): domain Bacteria; phylum Bacillota; class Syntrophomonadia; order Syntrophomonadales; family Syntrophomonadaceae; genus JAAYJK01. The sequence continues at coordinate 3,732 of JAAYNQ010000010.1, forward strand.
TGACCGCCATGTCCTTCCCCTTAGTGGATGGGGAAAGCACTTCCACAATTAATGTGGGTACACCCTCATACTTGTTGTCAATGACCTTGTCAGTATCACAGATCACCATCACATCCGGCTGAACCACATTGGGATCCTCCTCGAACTTGGTGGCATAACCGAATAACTTCACGTCTAATGGCGCAGTCAGTGTTTTACATGGATGTCCCTTAAAATAGTTATGAAAATGCCATGCTATTTCATTTACCATCATCTGATGCCTGAAACCAGGTGAGGCCAGAAGATAAATCTCCCCGTCAATAAGTTCGTAACGTTGATCAGATGAACTGCTCAAGTTCACATAATCTTCATAGCTGATCCTCCGGGTGGATTGATAGTTGCCCATTTCTTCATGGAGCAGGAAATAATCAAGATCACTGTAATGGATTAACTTCGCAACATTCCTGCCATTTTTGGTAATAATAATATCTTCCTTCTCCACCAGGGCCAAATATTTCCCGAAAGCGTTCTGCAAATCAGTGGTATTAACCCTCATACCACTCACCCCCACTATCATATTAGCTATTATTTTAGCATTATTATAGCTAACATTCCAATATCAATGCCTATTCAGGCAACAGTATTATCGGCATAACCCTCCTTTTAACCTCGAGCTGATAAAAATTTTAAACTGGCCCAAAGATAAAGCGGGAATACCGGTCTGTATTTTGAAAATAAAACTCATGGACTCCCTTGTACATTCCTGATTGTACTGCTACACCAGTTTAGTGGAGCCGCCTGTCAGATACAAATATTCAGCCAACAGTCCAGAATACCATCTAAGCGGAGCAAAGCAAGCCAATAATTAACAGCCGGGATTAATTACAGGAAAGATTTTAACTCCCCTTGTTTCTTATGTTCTGGAGAATTATAATAACTTATGGACTTATTTCAAGCTTGGGGCTGAAGCAGGGCTGA
>JAAYNQ010000137.1 GCA_012520725.1 Syntrophomonadaceae bacterium
AAAACGGAACCATGGGGGGCATTATTACCGATCAGTTGAAGAATATGGATCGCCTGATTCAAAAAGCTAAAAAAGAGGCCCGGGATCTAAGTGGTGATGTGGTCAGGTATGTAACTCGTAAAAACATAATGGTTTTTGGGCAGGGGGATAAAAAAATCGTCCTGCTGGATCTGGGTACCAAAAGAGGAGTAATACATTCTTTGATGGAGCGAGGCTGTCAGGTTACAGCAGTGCCGGCCACTACTACCAGTTCGGAAATATTGGCTTTGGACCCGGATGGAGTTTTGATATCTGATGGTCCCGGTGATCCTCAGGCTGTACCTTATGCTATAGATACCTGCCGTAATTTACTGGGCCAGGTTCCTTTATTCGGTATAGGCTTGGGCCACCAAATTCTGGCTCTGGCCATGGGAGCCAAAGTCAGTCGCCTGGGTTATGGGCATCGAGGAAGCAATCATCCGGTAAAGGATATGAAGAATGGCCGGGTATATATTACTACTCAAAATCATGGCTTTGCCATTGATCCCGATTCCATAGGAGACCTGGATTTGGATGTAATCTTACGCAGTCTCAATGACGACAGTATCGAAGGCATCAGACACCTTGAGTATCCAGCCTTTTCAGTTCAGTTCGATCCGGAAGGTTTTTTGGGCTACAGTGAAACTGGATTCTTTTATGACGATTTCGTGAGTATGCTTTGATTTTAAAAATATGCATAAATGGAGGTAATCTTTATGCCCCTGAACAAAAATTTGCAGAAAGTGCTGGTGATTGGCTCCGGTCCGATTATCATCGGACAGGCGGCGGAATTTGATTATGCAGGAACCCAGGCTTGTCGGGCTATCAAGGAGGAGGGAATTGCTGTCATCCTACTTAATAGCAATCCGGCTACTATTATGACCGACGTGGATATTGCCGACGCAGTTTATATGGAGCCCATAACTCTGGAGAGTGTAGTGAAAATTTTGGAGAAAGAACAACCGGATGGGATTATTGCCAACCTGGGCGGTCAGATAGGGCTGAATATGGCCCTGGCTTTGGATAAAGCCGGTATTCTTAAGGAAAAGGGAGTTCCTGTCCTGGGCATGCCCCTGGAGGCCATTTATAGGGCTGAGGACCGGGAGTTGTTCAAGGATACCATGCAGGAGATCGATGAACCAATACCCGAGAGTGCCATAGTGCATTCGATAAGTGAGGCTCTTGAATTTGCAGATCAAATAGGATATCCTCTCATAGTGCGCCCTGCCTATACCCTGGGAGGAACAGGCGGAGGCAGTTGCGGCAATGAAGAAGAACTTATCAATACAGTTAATCGGGGTCTTAAGAGCAGCCCCATTCAACAGGTTTTGATCGAAAGAAGTGTAGCCGGCTACAAAGAAATCGAGTTCGAGGTAATGCGGGATGCCAATGATAACTGTATTACCATTTGTTCCATGGAAAACCTGGATCCGGTAGGAATACATACCGGGGACAGCATAGTTGCGGCTCCTGCCCAGACCCTGACTGATGAAGAATACCAGATGCTAAGATCTGCCTCCATCAAGATAATCCGGGCTCTGAAAATAGCCGGGGGCTGTAATATCCAATTTGCCCTGGACCCCTTTAGCAAAAAATACTATGTTATCGAAGTTAATCCACGGGTAAGCCGTTCCAGTGCTCTGGCTTCCAAGGCTACCGGGTATCCCATCGCCCGGGTTACCACCAAAATAGCCCTGGGTTATAACCTGGATGAAATACCCAATAAGGTTACCGGAACCACTACTGCTTGCTTTGAACCGGCCATTGACTACGTGGTACTCAAGGTACCCCGCTGGCCTTTTGATAAATTCGTTTTTGGTGACCGTAAACTGGGAACCCAGATGAAGGCTACCGGTGAAGTAATGGCCATTGACCGCAGTTTTGAAGCCGCTTTCCTGAAGTCCATCCGTTCGCTGGAAATAGGTCTATATGGTTTGCTGTTGCCCGAATTGCAGGATTTAAGTGATGAAGCTTTGCGGGAGCGCATGTTCTATGCGGATGATGAGAGGATTTTTATTATCGCGGAGGCTTTTGTCCGGGGATTTACCATTGATGAGGTATGGGAAATAACCAGGATCGACAAATACTTCCTGAAGAAGCTGAAAAATATAATTGATTTCGCCCTGGAGCTAAAAAATAAGACCCTGGATGCGGAAAATCTGACTGCGGCCAAAAAGATGGGCTTTTCCGATAGTGAGATAGCCAATCTGAAAGGAATCCGGGAAGAAGATGTGCGTCGTATGCGAAGGGAAAAGGGAATAGTACCCACCTACAAACAGGTTGACACCTGTGCCGCTGAATTCGATGCCCGCACTCCTTATTTTTACTCTTGTTATGAGCAGGAAAATGAGGCCGATCATGATCCTGCGGTCCGTAAAGTCCTGGTTGTCGGTTCAGGTCCCATTCGCATCGGGCAGGGGGTTGAATTTGATTATTGTTCGGTACATGCAGTATGGGCCTTGCGAGAAGCCGGAATTAAAGCCATTATAGTAAATAATAATCCGGAAACCGTCAGCACTGATTTCGATACCTCCGACCGCCTCTATTTTGAACCCCTGGTCTTTGAAGATGTTATGAATATTTTAGAGGAAGAAGAACCGGAAGGGGTCATAGTACAGTTTGGAGGACAAACCGCTATTAACCTGGCTGGCCCTCTGTACCGGGCTGGCGTCAAGATATTGGGTAGTTCCAATGATAGTATTGACCGGGCCGAAGATAGGGAACGCTTTGATGCTATGGTGGAAGAGCTGGGAATACCCAGACCTCCGGGCAGGAGCGTTTATTCGGTGGAAGAAGCGGTTCAAGGGGCAGCGACCATAGGATATCCGGTCCTGGTGCGTCCTTCTTACGTGCTGGGGGGCCGGGCTATGGAGATTGTAGATAATATTGAGGAATTGAAACAATATATGGAAACAGCAGCCCGGGTCAACAAGGATCATCCGGTACTGGTCGACAAGTACTTAATGGGTAAGGAGATTGAAGTAGATGCGGTCTGTGATGGACAAGAAGTATTGATACCAGGGATAATGCAGCATATAGAGCGAGCCGGAGTACATTCCGGGGATAGTACCGCAGTGTTTCCTGCCCATGACATCTGTCCCGAGATCCGGGATAAAGTGGTGGACTATACTACTAGACTGGCCCTGGAGCTGGAAGTACGGGGTTTGATTAATATTCAATTCGTAGAACATGAGAATGAACTCTATGTACTGGAAGTCAATCCTCGCTCCAGCCGTACCATACCCTTTGTCAGCAAAGTCACCGGCATACCCATGGTGAAACTGGCCACTGAGATAATGCTGGGAAAAACCTTGAAAGACCTGGGCTATCATGGCGGTTTATACCCGGACCAAGGCTTTTATGCCGTGAAAGTGCCGGTATTCTCCTTCAGCAAACTGCAGCAGGTGGACATCAATTTAGGGCCGGAAATGAAATCAACCGGTGAGGTGATGGGGATTGACTACTCCCTGCAGAGTGCCATATATAAGGGATTGCTGGCGGCGGGAGTGGAAATACCGGAGGCTGGCAGTATAGTAGCCACTATTGCCGATAAAGATAAAGAAGAGGCCATACCCTTGCTGGCTGAATTGGCCGAAATGGGTTTCAATATAATAGCCACCGAAGGCACGGCCAGGGCATTAAGCCAAAAGGGAGTCAAGGTGCAGACAGTAAAGAAAATCAAGGAAGGCTCCCCTAATATTGTTGATCTGATCCGGGAAGGTAAGGTGGATTTTGTAGTCAATACCCTGACCCATGGCAGAAAGCCTTATAGCGATGGGTTCCAGATACGCCGGGCGGCTGTGGAACTCAATGTACCCTGTCTTACCTCATTAGATACCCTTAAGGTGGTCAAGGAAGTAATAAAGAACGGCGGGCCCACCGGCATCAAAAATGAAGCGATAAGATCTTTGCAGGAATACCTGGCCGGGGCGAAATGATAAAGCTATTGGATTCTTATAAACAGCCTGGCTTGGGTTCGGGGTAAGATAACGATCATAGCCAGCCAGGCAAGTAAGGATTACCGTGGTTTATATAGGGTAAGTCGAACTATTGGTATAATTAGAATATTAATATGGAGGTAAAATCATGCCTGCATGTAGCTCAGGAATCGTCAGGAGTAATAAAAAGGTAGGCCCGGACCTGTGGGAAATGGAGTTTACCGCCCCGGATTTGGCCCGGGAGGCCAACCCCGGGCAGTTTGCACATATACGCTTGGGTGAGAATCAAGACCCTTTACTGAGACGTCCGTTAAGTCTTTATGATGTAGATGGTGATCTAATAACCCTGTTCTATAAGGTAGTGGGGCGGGGTACAGAGATATTAAGCCGGTATAGCAACGGACAGCCCCTGGATATTATGGGGCCATTAGGCAAGGGATTCACCCTGGTTCAGGACCGGAAAGTGCTGCTGGTAGGGGGAGGAGTAGGCATTGCTCCCCTGCTGTTTTTAGGCCGGGAGTTGATGGCCAGGAACAATCAGGTCATAGTCTTGCATGGTGCCGGCAGTGGGGAGGAGACCTGTTTAGAATCCAGATTTACCGGACTGGGAATGGATTATAGAACCGCTACCATGGATGGGAGTCTGGGGTTTAAGGGACTGGTGACAGATCTTATGGTGAATATGGACCCTGGGAGTATTGACTATATCTATACCTGTGGTCCTGAGCCCATGATGGCGGCGGTGGCTGATTTTGCCGCCCGTAACCGCCTGCCCGGGGAATTGTCCCTGGAAGAATACATGGCTTGCGGAGTAGGGGCTTGCCTGGGCTGCGCCCGAAAACTAAAAGCCGACGACAGGTCTTACATTAAGGTTTGCCATGACGGCCCGGTGTTTCCACTGGATAGCGTGAATATCGCACCGTGAGGCGGGCGAGCAAAGCTAGCCCCTACGGACTTGCAACGGTGTTGGGCGGCTACCTGCGAGGGATTGTAGGGGCGGTCTTCGACCGCCCGC